>JBGPOI010000098.1:0-12367 GCA_041487975.1 Binatia bacterium
CTTGCCAGTACGTCCCTTGCCAGACAGGACGGGACAGCCTACAAGCAGACAGTCAGGAGACGAGCATGCCCCAGCAACCAACTGTCCTGGTGGTGGAAGACGAGCTTGGGCCGCGAGAGTCGTTGCGCGCGGTGTTGCAAGCCGACTATCAGGTGCTGCTGGCCAGCGAAGGCGAGCAGGCCCTGCAGATTATCGAGCACGCCCCCGTAGATGTCGTGCTCTTGGACTTGCGCCTGCCGGGGCTCTCCGGCTGGCAAGTCGTGAACAAGCTGAAGGCGCTCCACCCGTCTCTGCAGGTGATTGTCGTCACCAGCTATGACCCGGACGAGCGGGTGAACCAAGAGTTGCGCTCACACCTCTTCGCGTATATCGTCAAGCCCTTCAACGTCTCCCACTTGCGCGAGACGGTCAAGCGAGCAGTCGCGCACCGTTCACCGTAGAGGAAAAATCACCGCCTCAGTTGACCATCCCCAACTCGCTCCTTGCAGTTGAGGGGGCTTCTTCAGGGTGCCGTGTTAGGCTACGAGAGGTTGTAGCCTGTGGTGATTTTGTTCGGTAGCCGAAGAACTCGCTGTACAAACGACGCGAGAGAGCCGCGCTTGTTCAGAAGGAAAGGGATTACATAGCAATCAAAACATTACCCGAGGAGGTGAACATGGTGGGTTTGTTTCTGGCTGTCTTGCTCCTCGCCAGCGGCTGCGGCCCGAGTCTCCACCAGCAGAGTCGAGCGTGTGTGGCGTCCAAAGATGCGCAATCGGCGGAGTGTGCAGCGTATTGGGGCAAAGGGCAGCAAAACCAAGCGGCGGTGCTTAATGCAACGGATATGCCACCATCTACGCATGCGCTAGGGGATCTGTCTGAGGGCGTGTCGTCGAGGCGGAGCGGGACTACCTCGCGCAAATGACCACTTGAAGAATTGGCGGAAGGCTTGCCTAACTGCCAAGAGGCCAGGTAGGCGTGAGCACGATTTCTGGCGAACGGCGGTCAGGAACATGGTGCGAGCAGGGATTCCCGGACGAGTGACCATGCAGATTAGTGGTCATAAGACGCGCTCTCTTCGACCGCTACTGCGCTATGCCCCCGTCGCTCAGGCGGAGAGAGCACAGGATTCCTCATAACAACACCGCCAGTGAAAACTGCAAGTCAACTTGCGGTTTTACTCGATAAAGCCCAACACCTCGCCGCCATCCACACAGTTTCTCAGGACATCTGGCCGCTGCTGGTGGAGCATCTTCTCTCCGAGCAGTGGAGAGTTGACGATACCGAGAAGGCCGGCGATCGGGTGAAAGAAGGGTGTCTTAGGGATGGGGAGTGATCGCTATAATAGTAATCTGGTCCTGATTGGGACCATAACACCAGAAGACACGATAAGCGCCAGGCGTCTTATTTTGCCCATACGCCTCAAAGACCTTCTTTGTTTGATCGTATGGATGTCGAAGGGAAGAGAAATCGTGGGTATTCAGACTAGGGTGACGAGGAGTCTGAAGGAGAAACTTGATCGTCTTGTGAACCTGCTTGAAGAGCCCTTCTTGTTGAGAGGACTTAGCCTTGTTCTTGTCGTCGCGCTTATTTCTGGCTGCTAGCGCCGCTTCTTCGAGCATACGAAAAGTTTTCGCTGCCTCTTCAGTCCATTTCGGCTTAAACATCCCCCTCTTCTACCTCCTCCAGCCACGAGTAATCACGTCCTTTCATGGGATCGTCTGCAAACTCGCGGTTCTGCGCCTGCAGTATCCCAGCAGTAACAAGGTTGAGAGCCTCCTTGTTTTTCAGTAGCCACATCTCCTTCACCGGGATAGCTTCAACTACCCTTACCATCCACTCACCTTCCCCCGTTGGTTCGATATGAACGGGTACATTTGCGAATGAAGGACCAAGGGAAACCCGCCCCTTTCTGTCCGTCGTTTTGAGTTTCAACATGTGCCGTTTGCTCCTTTGGGGAGTGACTATATCGTAGGTAGGAAAGGAGTTCAAGTGGGAAAATCCCACCCAGAAACGAAACGAGTGAAATGAGGGGAAAAATACACCCGGGCGTGCGCAAAAAAAGAGCCAGGGTGCCGGCAATGGTGGGGTATTCGGTTGGTAATTACAGCCGGCTAAAATTTTTTTCTTTTTCCTTGCAAGAAAACGCGACGCCGGCTGTATCGTACAGTAGAGATAGGGTCAAGAAGTTGTTCCGTTGGCGGAAATGTACTGCAGGAAAGGAGAAACGTGGATGAAAAGGCGTACCCATTGTCATGGAGTTGGACTCAAACTGCTCACCAGCACCCTGGCGTTGGCGGTTATGGCCGGTGGGTAATCCCGTGCTCAGGCCCAAGAGTCCCAGGCCAAAACCTCGGTGGCAGACTACCACGACTTCGGCTCCATTGCTCCCGCGCGACACTTCGGGCATAACGTCTGGAAGACTCCCGCTGCCCGCAGGGCTTGGGCGCAGGGTGCCGAGGCCACTGCGCCTCGAAGAGTGAGAAAGGAGAAGAGACGATGAGGATAGGACGCAGGTTGTCACTGGTGGTAACGGGGCTGATGGCGCTCAGCCTCCTGTTTTCCACGCCCGCTTCTGCCCAAGAACACACGGGCGGACAGCACCACCCAACGCATCATCACCCAACGCATCATCACCCAACGCATCATCACCCAACGCATCATCACCCAGCGCATCATCACCCAACGCACCATCATCCAACGCCGCACCACCCAGCGCCGCCCTCTCAGCAAACGCGGTAGCTCAACCGAGCAGTCGGACAGGGGCGGATGTTGTGTTCGAGTGAGACGTTTTCAGCGGAAGGCTTGCCGTAAGGCAGGGGTGCCTGATAAGCTAGGCCACGATTTCAGACGAACAGCAGTCAGAAACATGGTGAGAGCAGGGATTCCTCAGCGGGTGGCGATGCAGATAGCTGGTCATAAGACCAGCTCCGTTTTTGATCGTTATCGTATCGTCTCTGACGGCGATCTCAGAGAGGCCGCTAAACGGCTAGGGGCGGCTATTCCTTTGCAAACAGCTACCACTTTAGCTACCATCGCCTCATTCTCGGAAGAGTCCCAATCTTCCAAACCCATGCAAGCACTTGTCATGCAATAAGTTCCACCGATATGCCCCCGTAGCTCAGGCGGATAGAGCACAGGATTCCTAATCCTGGGGCCGTGCGTTCGAATCGCGCCGGGGGCATAATCTTTTCAATGACTTACCCATTCTGCTCTTTGCTCCGTACCGGGCATTGTAGTTAAAACAGTGCCCGTTCACATAGTGTCTATATAAACGGATGGCCACAGGGGGCAGGGGCATTTAAGGAAATCCCTCAGGTCCCGCCGATACCACTACCGATGGTTAGCGTGACTGACTGTTAAGGATTCGGCCTGCTCAAAAACGGCGTAAACAAGACTGTCCCGACGATACTGGAGCACTGCGGGTCGTTCGGCCCCTGCTGGCATCCCCAGTAGTTATTCATGGCGTCTACCGTGCTAGTCCCGACATTCTTGATCCCGATCGAACCCTTCCCGGGTAAATCGTTGAGGAACACTCGCGCGTCGGTGGCAGTGGTGCCAACGAACACATCAACAGCCTCATTGCTGATGATATTCTGAGAGATGATGGTCCCAGTAATGGGGGCAGCACTGCCGCTCGCATCGCTAAACACCACGATCCCCACAGGCGGCGGCGAGTCGTCTCCTTCCGAGTCAGGGTCGCCCCCGTTGCCGCTGATGACGTTCCCGATGATGATGTTGTCGTTGAGGACCTGGCCCGCCACATGGCTGTGCAGGACGACGCCGCCCTGCTGATTGTTCTGCAGCACGTTGTCGATCACCAGGTTGCTGTACGCCTTTGTCCCAGGAGTGGGAGTGAAAATCCCGGTCCCGGCGGCACCGTTGCCAATGGAGGTGTTGTTGGCCACCTCGTTCTGGAAAACGCCCGGTGACGGCGCTCCTATATTGGGAATGCAGCCGGTCGCGTCATTCGCTCCACTGTTCGTGCACGTCGGGTGCGAGGGCAGAGTGATGCCGCAGTCTGGCACGTTATTCCTCACCACATTTCTGGTGACCAGATTATTGTGAGTCGCTCCCGTCTCATCGGTCAGCAAGATCCCGCCCGCGTTGTTCTGCACGATGTTGTCCGCCACGACTGAGTCGGCCACCCCCCGCAGATGCAGGCCCTCCCCGCAGTCATCCTGATCGAAGGGAAACGCTCCTGGGCAGCACCGCAGCTTCGGGTCGGGGCATGGCGGAGTTCTATTGAGCCCCTGGTCGTTGTCGGTGACGGTATTGTTCGTGACTGTGACCTGGGTTGAATCCTCGATCAGAATGCCCTCCCGTTGGGCGTGCTCTGCGGTAAAGCCGCTGATCACGACTGGGCCGGTGGTGACACCGTGGACGTAAATGGCATGCGCTTGCCCCGGGGGCAGGCCTGCGGCATCGATGACCGTGGACTGGCCATGCACACCATGCCCTTGCAAGGTCAGCGGTTTAGTAATTGTGACCATCTCCTGGTAGGAGCCGGACGTGACATCCACTGTGTCGCCGGACGCGGCCGCGCTGACGGCGGTACTGATGGTGGCATAACACCCTTTTTTCCCCGGCTTGACACAGAGAGTGGCAGCCTGGGCCACGGTCGTCAGGAAGGTGCATATAACAAGCGCAACAAACAACACGCGAACATTCATTTTTGACCTCCTTTGCTTTTGAGTTTTACCCTGAAGAAGCACACGAGCGGACGGTTACTTTTCCCACAAACGGACGCCTTAACCTCCAGGTGGTTTCGTCCCGCAGTGTAAACTATTGGCGGCTCATATACAAACCTTGTGCATAAGCTCTGTAATGCCGGGAGTTTGGGCGGTGATCGCGCAAAGGGTAATATATCTCTTCACTCTCCCCTCAACCGGGTTGCAGAGAGTCCGTTACTTCCGTAACAAGATTAACGCGTTGATCATTTCTGCTATTGGGACCATAATATGATGGTGCATCCAGTGCAAATCGCTGAACCGCAGTGGAGCCAGCAGGCTGATGTCGATAAAGCCCTTGCCATTGAGACACGGACTCAGTTCATCGACCGGCATTGTGATACAGCCACGCTGATTCTGGGCACGCATTTTAATACGCCTACCGGCATTTATATTGTGAGTCAGCGAGAACAGAAAAGGTCGAAGACGCCACAGCGCTGATCTGGGACAATGCCTCGTGGCAGCCCAGCCCAGCCGTCTGTCGCTGGATGCGGGACCATAACCGCGAGGTCAAGCGCAACGGCACGGGCCTGCGGATCGTGAGTTGTCCCTTGCCTGTCAAAAGTCCACGGCTCAATCCCCTGGAACCGCATTGGGTACATGGTAGTAAATGTCAGGGAAGGCAAGGAACGCATCTTCTAGCTCAGCATACTTCTGTTTGGCCGCTTCTTTGTTACCGCTTACTCTTCGTACGCCTCCGCCAACAGATCAACCGTATGCATCGCCTTGATCGGCAAGCCTCGTTGCTGCAAGCCGGCGCGGATTTGCATCAGGCAGCCGGGATTGCCAGTGACCACCAGATCAGCTTCGGTTGCCTGAATATTGTCCATCTTCTTATCCAACAATCGCCGCGCCATCGCTGGTTCGGTCAGATTGTAAGTGCCGGCGCTGCCACAGCACCAGTCGGACTCATGCAGGTCAGTCAATTGCAGTCCAGGAATCGCCTGCAAGAGAGCGCGCGGCTGCTCGCGCACGCCTTGACCATGGGCGAGGTGGCAGGCGTCGTGATAGGTGACTCTCGCTCTGATTTCCCGAGTGGGCTTTCTTAGCGGGATGCTGCCGAGAAACTCAGAGACATCTTTCATCTTGGCAACCAGCCGCTCGGCTCTTTCGTGATACGTGGGGTCGCCCTTGAGCAGTTCGCCGTACTCTTTCATCATCGCGCCACAGCCAGCGGCGTTGATAATGAGTGCGTCTAGCTCTATTTTGCTGAACACCGCTATGTTGTGTCGCGCCAGGTCTAGCGCGGCGGTCTTGGCGCCGTTGTGTAGGAGGAGCGCTCCACAACACCTCTGGTTCTTTGGCACCAGCACCTCGCAACCGTTATGGCGGAGCACCTGGACTGTCGCCTGGTTGGTCGCGCCAAACAGCGCCGGCATCACGCAACCGGAGAGTAGAGCTACAGTGTAGCGTTTCTCGCCGATCGCCGGATACCGTTCGAGCAGCGTTGCCGAAGAGACACTGCCCTTCTCCGGCAACAACCCGAACCAATAGCGGACCTGCTGCGGCAGTTTCTGTGCGCGAGCGAGACGGCTTAAGCCCAGGGCCGCACCAGTCTTGAGCAGAAAAGAGAATAACCGGATGCCGAGCGGCTTCGAGAAGATATTGTTGATCGCCCAGCGTTTGAGTCGCTCCGGCAGCGGGCGCTGGTAGTGTTGTTCGATGAAAGGCCTGACTCCTTCGATCAACTCGCCGTAATGGACACCAGAAGGACAGGCGGTCTCACAGGCGCGACAGCCGAGACACAAATCCAGATGACGGACGACCTCAGCATCGAGGCCGAAGCGCCCTTCATGCAAAGAGCGCATAGTGGCGATGCGGCCACGGGGCGAGTCCATTTCCGTGCCCAGTTCGACGTAGGTCGGACAGAAGGACAGGCAAAGTCCACAATGAACGCAGTCGAAGAACTTGTTGGGATCGACAAAGTCGGGGTGAGCCATAAAAATAGCAGTCAGCTTTCAGCAATTAGCTCTCAGCTCTTTGTATTTCGCATTCCGCACTCTACAATCCGCAAGCGTTAGATTCCTCCCACAAACCGGCCGGGATTGAGAATGCCTTGCGGGTCGAGCGTCTCTTTCAGTCTCTTCATCAGCGGAAATGCCCCACCGACGTGTCCCCATACGTCCAGCCGTTCCTTGAGCGCGGGATCAATAGCTTCGATCACTACATACCCCTCAAGTTTCTTAGCGAGAATGCGTAGCCAATCCACCAGAGAGAGCAGTTTCTCGGGAGAGACATCCGTGGAAGGCAGGAACCGACTATAGACGATGCCGTTCCCGGCACGGGCGAGAAGCCGGACAGCCAAGCCGCGTGAGCCGGCTTCCTCTTCCAGATCTTGGCAAAACGTGGCGACCCGGGTCGGCAGCAAGCTGGCCTTGCAGCGCAGCATTGCTTCGCCGGCCACAGGAAAGTCCCGCAATACCTGCACGAGCGTGAGCTCGTTTCCCTCTTGCCATTCCGCGATCGTAGGTTCTCCGCTTTCGCTCAACTCACGGATACGAGCGCACTGATACGCCACCTCCTCCGTAATACCAGCGAAACCGACGACGAGACGATAGGTGCCAGCTTTGCCCTCTTCTTCCAGCGGATCGAAGTTCGCCAATTCCAGGAAGGAGAACTGCAGCTCAGAGCCCAAGAGACGCAACGCCAGTTCCATCGCCTGCGCGGCCGAGGGGAAAGTGAGCGAGAGCACGGCCTGCGCCTCCGGCCGCGGACGGACTTTGAATGTAGCTTCGACAATCACCCCCAGGGTGCCAAACGAGCCGCAGTAGAGCTTGGGCAGGTCATAGCCGGCTACGTTCTTGACCACGCGCCCGCCGCCTTTGATCACCGTGCCGTCTGCCTGGACAACCTTAAGGCCGATGAGGAAGTCGCGGATCGTCCCCTGCGACAAACGCACAGGTCCGCTCAAGTTGGCCGCAATAACGCCGCCGATAGTTGCCTGCTCAGGTGAAGGCGGGTCAATCGGCAGCCATTGGCTGTTTTCTCCCAGCATCTCTTGCAACCGCGCCAGAGCCATCCCGGCCTCGACCGTCACAGTCATATCAGTAGGCTGGTAATCGACGATACGGTCAAGCCGCTGCAACGAGAGCGCCAGGTCGTAGCGTCGCGGCATACCTCCGAGGTGGAGAAACGCCCCGCGTCCGACTGGAGTGACAGTCAGGCCTTTTTCACCGGCAATCCGTAACATCTCAGCGACCTGTTCGGCGGTCTCAGGAAAGACCACCTCCCGGGGCTCGCGCCCGTCGATAGCGAACCGCCTACGATCTTCCGCCTCGCTCATCCCTCAGTCCTCATCTCTCAGTCCTGTTCATAGCGGCACCTGCCGCCTGGGCGTCCGCACATCGATGCAGCCGTGCGGCGTCGGAATAATTTTGTGCGGATTGCACAGATTGTCGGGATTAAAGACTGAGCGAATTTGGCTCATGACCAGCAGGTCTTCCGGGCTAAAAATCAGCGGCATTTGCCCCATCTTCTCCACGCCAATGCCGTGCTCGCCGGTCAGGCTCCCACCAAGATCAACGCACGCCTGGAGAATTTCCTGGCCGGCTTTGACCACGCGTTCGGTCTCGTCAGCGTTGCGTTCGTCATACAGCAAGATCGGATGGATATTGCCATCGCCAGCGTGAAAGACGTTGGCGATGCGCAAGTGATATTTCTCCGCAACTGTGGTGATGACCCGCAAGATCTCCGGCACCTTGGTGCGCGGCACGACTCCATCCTGAGTACAATAGTTTGGCGCCAGACGCCCGACTGCGCCAAATGCCCGTTTGCGGCTCTTCCACAGCGCCACTCTCTCCGCGTCGTCACGCGCGACCCGCACCTCGCGAGCATGGTTCTGCTGACACACTTGCATGATCTTGGCGGTTTGGGGGTCGAGCCCGGCGGCCAACCCATCCAGCTCGACAATCAACACAGCGCCGGCATCGGTGGGAAAGCCGAAGTGAAAAGCTGCTTCTACCGCCTGGATGATAAGGTTGTCCATCATCTCCAGGGCGGCGGGGACGATGCCTGCGGCGATGATGTCAGAGACCGACTGGGTTGCCTCATGTACCGACTCAAAGACGGCAAGAAAGGTGCGATACGCTTGCGGCTGGCGCGTGAGGCGTAGCGTCGCCTGGGTAACTATGCCGAACGTACCTTCCGCACCGATGGTGATGCCACGCAGGTCGTACCCCGGCACGTCCTCGACCGTGCCCCCCAGAGTCACTATTTCGCCGTCCGGCAGGACGATCTCGAGTCCCAGGACATGATTGGTCGTCACTCCATACTTGAGCGTGTGTGGTCCGCCCGAGTTTTCCGCCACGTTGCCGCCGATGGTGCAGGCTTGCTGGCTCGACGGGTCAGGCGCGTACTGAAAGCCCTGGTTCTTGACGGCATTGCTCACCCATAGGTTCACCACTCCAGCCTGGGCGATGACGTAACGATTGAGCAGATCGATATGCACGATGCGGTTCATGCGGCTGGTGCCAATCATGACCGGGGCTTCCACCGGTAGACAGCCACCGCTCAAGCCAGTCCCGGCGCCGCGGGGAACGAACGCGATTTTTTTGCTGTGGAGAAGCTTGACGATCGCCGCTACTTCTGCGGCTGAGCGTGGCAGGACGACGACCTCAGGGATGGCTTTCTCCAAGGTGTAGCCGTCGCACTCATAGACCGAGAGTGCCGTAGGTTGCGTGACCACACCGTCGAGACCGACGATATCGCGGAGATGGGAGATAAGAGTAGTGTCCATAGGTGGCTATACTCTGCGGTCACCTTTCGACAGGCTCAGGGTGAGCAAGTTGTTTGCGCATTGGTTTAGCAACCGTTCGTGCCGAGCTTGCCGAAGCACGAACAGCGATCGCTCATCCATCGCATGACCCTCTACCCTACCGGCCTCCGTCGGATCATGCGGTTCACTGTATATTGCAACAGCACATCGCCTTTTTGGTTGATGACTTGCTGTTCGGAGGTCACGACCCCACGGTCGGGTTTTGAGGTTTCGCGTTTGGCCAAGACCTTGACCTTCACGTGCACAGTGTCCCCGCAACGCAGGGGTGCGGGAATCGTCATCTCCTGCACACCGAGCAATGCCATCCCGCCGCGCACGAGTCCAGACTGAATTGTCATTCCTTCGCAGAGGGCGAAGGTAAGAGAGCCCGGCGCGATACGGTTACCGAAGAGGCTCTGATGTTTGACGAACTCCATGTCGATGAACAACGGCTCATGGAAGCCAAAAAGATTGACGAACGTGACAATGTCGGTTTCGGTAATTGTCCGCGCGTGGGTGGAATATTCAGCGCCGATCTCGAAGTCTTCAAAGTACTCGACTGCCATGGGTGCTCTCCTTCCCGTGCAGGGCAGTCTTATGAGTTCTGCCGCCGAAGTCAACAGGCAGGAGATTTCGTGCTTCGACAAGCCTGTCCTGAGCGTAGTCGAAGGGCTCAGCACGAATGGATGCGCCATATAGTCTGGCATTATAAATCCCGTCATCCTGAGTCCGTCGAAGGATGAGCAAGGGTGTTGACAAATTCATGCTCCTCACGTTCATACTAGGGCGCTATGAAGAAACGTGTTGCTGTTGTTGGAGCTACCGGCATTGCCGGGCAACAGTTTTTGCTTGCTCTGCAGAACCACCCGTGGTTTGAGGTGAGTTTGCTCGCTGCTTCTGAACGTTCAGCCGGGAAGAGCTACGGCGAGGCCATTCGCGATGCCAAGACCGGCGCACGGCGTTGGTGGTGTCAGGAAGAACCGCCGCCGCGAGCGCTCTCATTACCGGTTTACCAGGCGTCGTCGCTCAACCTGAATGGCATCGATTTAGTCTTCTCGGCGGTCGAGTCAGAACCGGCGCGCGAGCTTGAACCGCTCTACGCTAAGACCACACCAGTCGTCAGCACGGCCTCTGCCTTCCGTTACGAAAAGGACGTGCCCGTCTTCATTCCCGGAGTGAACCTGGATCACCTTCACCTGCTTGATGTACAAAAGAAGAATCGCGGTTGGCAGGGCTTCATCGCGACTCAGCCGAACTGCACGACGATCGGCTTGGCGATCACCCTGAAGCCGCTATTCGATAACTTCGGCCTCAAGAAGGTCATCATGACCTCGATGCAGGGGGTGTCCGGCGCTGGCCGCTCTCCCGGTGTCATCGCGCTCGACATTATCGACAACATCGTCCCCTTCATCTCCGGCGAGGAAGAGAAGGTCGAGAAGGAAACCCGTAAGATCTTGGGAACCGTGGGCGAGGGCAGCGTCACTCCGGCGGATTTTGTCGTCAGCGCGACCTGCACCCGAGCAGCGGTGAGCGAAGGTCACACCGAAGCGGTTCTGGCGGCGATGGTTCAGCCCTGTTCAGTTGAGGATGCGCGTGCGGCGATGATCGAGTTCGGTCGCGAGTTTGTCAGCCTGGGGCTGCCGTCCGCACCTAAGCATATGATCATTGTCCACGACGATCCGTTCCGACCGCAGCCTCGTTTGGACCGTGATGCCGAGGACGGCATGGCTACCTCGGCTGGCCGCTTGCGTAAGGACAATGCCTTAGAGAATGCGGTCAAATATGTGCTCGTCAGTCACAACACCAAGATGGGAGCGGCGAAAGGCGCGGTGTTGATGGCCGAGTATATTTTGCAAAAAGGCTACATCTGAAGCGCAGCCGCGCTTCGACAGAGCCTGTCCTGAGCGCAGCCGAAGGGAACTCAGCACGAAGGGAGCAGTAAAGTCCTATGCCGATCTACGACTATCGCTGTGAAAGTTGTCGCAAGAAATTTATTCTGACGATGAGTATCAAGGAGCACGACAGTAAAAAGGTGAAGTGCCCCAAATGCAGCTCAAAGAAGGTGACGCAGTTGATCAGCGGGTTTTTTGCCCAGACCTCCAAAAAATCGTAGGGGCGCAGCTTCGGCCTGGTCTTTTTCCGCTGGCCATGCGCCCCTACTCTTTCTCACCAGAGGGTGTTCAATTGAATGAACGCCCTCGCATTTTTCAGACTTTTCCAGACAAGGTGAACGCGATCACTAGCGCGTAGATCGCCAAGGCTTCGATGAAGGCAATACCGATGATCATCGGTGTCTGAATCCGCTCAGCCGCGTTGGGATTGCGGCCGATCGATTCCATGGCCGCAGCCACGGCGCGACCCTGACCCAGCCCAGCGCCGACCGCCGCGATACCAATCCCGAGACCCGCGGCAAGGGCAATCAATCCTCTGGCGCCACCGCCCTCGCCACCGTCGGCTGCCAGCGCCAGGCCAGCGGTCGTCAGCAGCGTTATCGCTACCAACGCGCAAGTTGTCCATATTTTCTTCATACCTCTCTGCTCCTTTCTCGCCTTCCTCCGGACGAAGACCCGGGCACGCCTCCTCTTATCCTCCTCGCCACACCTCGCCCCTTCGCCTGGGGAATGGCAATTGATTTAGCTGTGTTTGCTAATGCTGATCTCCATGCCCCGCCACAGCCAGGGAGACGTACACCATGCTCAGCAAGGTGAACACGAACGCCTGCACCAGCGAGACGAACGCTCCCAGCATGTAGAACACCACGGGAATGACAACCTTGGTGAGGTCGGTGAAAATCTCCAACACCACATGGTCGCCGGTCATGTTGCCGAAGAGTCGCAGCGCCAGGGAGAATGGGCGCACGAAGTTATCGATCAGTTCCAGGGGAACCATGAGGATGCCGAGCCAC
>JBGPOI010000099.1:0-12319 GCA_041487975.1 Binatia bacterium
GAGAGATCCGCCAATACGAAATCGACGGTGTCGTTGCCGGTTGCCGAACGAATCGCCGAGCAGGCCGCCTCGGCGCGCTCACGATTGCGGCACACTAACACAACGGTTGCGCCCATGCGCGCGGGCCCCAGCGCGGCCGCCCGCCCGATCCCCGAACTTGCACCGGTGATGATGCAAACCTGTCCTCGCATGTCGAGCATGAAAGATTGGCTGCCTACACAGCCTTTGCCATCACCGCGATGCGATAGGGATACAACTCCGCGCGCATGACGCCATTTTTCACCGCCGGATCATTGTTCATCACAGCGCGTGCGGATTCTTCAGAACCGGCTCTGAGTATCGCGATGCCGAAGGCGCTCTCATCCGCGTTCAGAGTGCGTCCGGCAAGGACGACAACGCCTTGTTCCGCCAAACCCTTGAGATAGGCGAGGTGCTGCGCCACAATTGCGGCTTCTTGTGGCGTAGGGCCTTGGGTTAACATCTCCAGTCGCGTCGGCTGGATTTTGTACAGATACTCTGTGACATCTGACATAGAGTGACCTCCCTCATTGCTGCTCCTCACCAAAGAAAGCAAGCAATTGCTCGCTCAGGTACTCAGGTTGTTCCTCAGAGACCCAATGGCCGCACCGGTCGATCTCCCCGCCGCGCACATTTTCGGCCAGAGTTTGCAGCGAAGTCAGCGTGCGTTTGCCGAAGCTGTATTTGCCGCCGAGTGCCAGCACTGGCATCTGTAGTTTAGTTTTGGCGCTTTCTTTGTTGTGCTCGACGTCAGTCCAGATCGCTCGATAGTATTCGAATCCGGCACGCATGCCACCAGGCGCTGAGTAGCAACGCACGTATTCGTCGATGTCTTCTTCGGCAATAGCGGTTGGGTTATACGCTGTCCGATAAAACCACGAGAGATACTCACGCTCTTTCCCTGCGACCAGGATCTCGGGCAGGTCGCGGACTCCGTGGAAAGAAAGGTGCCAGAGGCCGCCACGCGGTGTTGCCTGCGGGATTTGTTCGAGTCCGGCGCCGGGGATCGGCACGTCGAGGATCACCAACCGGCGTACATCGTGGGGATGGGCGCAGGCGTAAGCATAGGCGACCGGTCCGCCCCAGTCGTGCCCGACCAAGAAAATGTGCTCAAAGCCGAGTTTGCGGACCAACTTGTAAATATCGTCGGCAACCGTGCGCTTGTCGTAGCCGGTCAACGGTTTCGCCGAATCGCCCAAACCGCGCATGTCCGGCGCAATCACCGTGTAGCGTTCCGCCAGGGGCGGGATGACCTTGCGCCACTGATACCAGGTTTCCGGCCAGCCGTGCAGCAAGACCACCGGGTCTCCCTGACCGGCGGTGACGTAGTGCAAACGGACATCATTCACGAAAGCGGTGTGGTGGGCAAAAGTGACGCCTAACATTATATTCCTCCTCTGGCAAGCAAAATGTCACTACCAAGTTTTGCTTCCTTACGCCATCTCGAAGCGGGTGAGGAGCCCCTGCTTTTTCGCCTGCATCAGCGCGTACTGGAAGAACAGCAGCGCCGCGACGAGGAGCACGAGCGTCAGCCCCAAGGCGGTGAGGAGCGGCCGGACTGCCAGTTCACCGGTCGCGATGGCGTGGCGCAAACCTTCAAACACATGGGTAGTTGGCAGGGTTACGGCGATCACCTGCACCCACCGCGGCATACTCTCCAGCGGGTAGAACACACAACTGAATGGCTGAATGATGAAGCCCACGGACCAGGCCAGCACCTGGATACGCAACCCATAGCGAAAGATCAATGCTGAGATGACAATGCCAATCACCCAGCCGAACAGCAACAGTATGGTGGCAAAAACCGCAACCGCCAACCCGCCGATATGCAAGATGTTGAAGGCATAAAGAAACCAGGCGAGCAGACTGAGGAAGATGAAACTCAGCACGCAACGGAGCAGCCCGATCAGCCCGATGGCGCAGAATAATTCCAACGGCGTAACCGGCGAGGCAAACAAGTTGTAAATGTTGCGGCTCCAGAAATCTTCCAAGATAAAAGTACCCACGTCGGTCTGGGCGCGCCAAAACAAGCTCCACAACACTGCACCGCCCAGAAAGAACTCCATGACTCCGGAGAAAGAAGAGGTCGTCGAGACAAAAGTGCTGGTGAAACCCCACAACAGTAAAGAAATGACCGGCCAGTAGACGATGTCAAAGATGCGGTCGAGGCTGCGGTAACAGATACAAGTAAATTTGTACACCAATCCCCAAATAGCAGGGGCAGTACAGGTGAGGTCTTGGCTGAGGCGGTAACGCATAACAGTACTGAGGACTGAGTGCTGAGTGCTGAGGACTGAGTCATTAAGTCATTGAGTCATTGTTTTCACTCAGTCCTCAGTCCTCATTGCTCATACCTCATATTTCTCCTCGCGCCACTTTAATAAACACGTCCTCCAACGTCGGCCGGGTGATTTGCATGTCGGCGATGTGACCGCCGGCCTGTGTCAGGCGCCGAAGCAAGGGGTCCAACTGGCGCTCCGGATCATCGAGCACGAAGCGCAGGGTCGCCTCACCGCCAGGCTCAGCGTGCGGTGTGCCGTCCGCCTGTTGGAGAGATGAGAGATCGGTTCCAGCCCGGAACCGGACTTCTAACATTTGATGAGGGATCAAGCTCTTAATATGCGTAGCCGTGTCGATGCGTAGGATCTCGCCTTTGCTGAGGAACGCGATGCGCCCGCACAATTCTTCGACCTCGTTCATGTTGTGCGAGGTGAAAAGGATCGTGGTTTGCTTCTCGCGCTGAAACTCTTGGAGTGCGCGGCGGGTTTTCTCGGCGATATCCGGGTCCAGTCCCAAGGTGCACTCGTCGAGAAGCAGCAGGTCGGGATCGTTGATCAGCCCCTTACAGAGGATTACGCGCGTGTGCTGGCCAGAACTCAGGTGCTGGAGCTTGCGCTGGGCAAGATCGGTAATCTCGAAGCGTTCGAGTAACTCGTCGATCTTGGCGTTGAGATTCCTGACGCCGTAGATGTGACCGTAGACCTTCAGGTTCTCTCGCACCGTGAGCACACCGCTCAGGCTGGTGAACGCCGCGGCCACGTTCATGCGCCGCCGGATTGCTACCTGCTGGGTGGCAAAGTCCTGACCGAAGACACGGATCGAGCCACTGTCGGGCAGGATCAGGCCGAGAAGAATGTTGATCGTGGTAGATTTACCTGCGCCGTTGGGACCAAGCAAGCCGAAGAACTCGCCTCTTTCCACCTCGAGTGACAGACCTTTGAGCGCCTCGACGGCACCGTAGTGCTTGCGCAGATTACAGATTTCCAGGAGTGGCATGATTGTGCCGTGAGCAGCGAGCGATCGAACATCAGTCTTTGGCACGACAGTATCAGGAAGGGGAGAGGGGGAGAATGGAAGAGTGGGGGAGTTAAACCGCTCCTTGTCTCCCTTTCACCTACTCTCCCTTTCTCCATTTCTTCTTCCTAGATCACTCCCTTCTCCTTCAGCCGGGCGACCTCTTCTCGGGATAGGCCGGCGAAATGGGTATACACCGCTTCGTTGTCGTACCCCACCGGCACAGAGCCGCGCCAGATCTTGCCTGGCGTTGCGGAAAAGAGCGGGGTTACTCCGGTCCCCTTCACTTTTCCTACCTGGCCATCTTCCCATTCAGTGTGGACACCGCGTGCTTTGTAGTGTGGGTCTTCGGCCATGTCCTGGCTGTTCATGATGGGGGAGCAGGCAACTTGGGCGGCGTTCAGGGTCTCGCCCACTTCCGTGACCGTGCGCTCGGCGACCCAGCCGCGCAGAATGGCGTCGAACTCGATGCCTTCGACCGAGTTGACCTCGGTGCACGCAATCTTCCACTTCTCCTCGTTGGGATCGAGTCCGAGTACTGGACAGACCCGCGAGAAGACCGAATAGCCGACCGCGCCGATGACCACCCAGCCATCTTGCGCTTGAAAAGCGTCGTAGGGTTGGAACGCGGTGGCTTTGTTGCCGGAGCGGCCACGGATGAACCCATCGACGAAGTACTCGACCATGGTGCCGGAAAGCAAGCGATGGATCGACTCAAACTGTGAAACATCGATTGACTGCCCCTTGCCGGTGCGCTGCGCAGAGATGTAGCCGGCCAGGGACGACCACAGGCAAAACAGGGCGGTGATGTAATCCGCAGTCCAAGGGTTTGCGCGCACCGGCGGTTCGGGGTCGGGAAAGCCGGTTTGGTACATCAGGCCGCCAAAAGCCTGGCCGATCATGTCGTATGATGCCCGCCCCAGATAATCGGGATGGCCGGTCTGGCCGTAGCCGGACACATGAGCAATGACAATTTTGGGGTTTGCTTGCAACACCACGTCGTCGGTCAGTCCCCATTTGGCGTACGACCCCGACTTAGAACTCTCCATCCAAATGTCGCACCCCTTAATCAGCCGCAGAAATAGCTCTCGGCCCTCGGGCTTGCCAAAATCGAGCGTGGCATAAAACGAGTTGCGCCGTTCTTGTATCCAGGTTGTCGCTGCTTTGCCTGTACCGTCTTTGGTTGGCAATTGCCTGCCTAGGTGCCGCCAGGCGGCATCTCCTTCGCCGGGGCGTTCGAGTTGAATCACCTCCGCGCCCATCTCGGCGGCCAAGGCAGCGGCATAAGGCTGGGCGATGAGGCTGCCGCTCGAGAGGATCCGCACCCCTTGCAAGGGGCCAAATTGCTCGGGTAACAATGACCGCGGACGGGTTTCCATACCAATCCTCCCTCTTTCGCTAGTGAAGCGCCGTTATCCCTAACCTAAATCCATAGTTAAAGGAAGAGGTAAGAAGACCGATAGAAACCAAGGATGGTCAGAAAAGTGTGCGCTTGGCGGACGAGATATGGATGGGTAGGATGGGAATGCTCCCTCGCATGGGAAAGAAAGGGTGAAAATGAGTACCCCGCTTCGTGTCCTAATCGTGCAAGACTCCGTGGACGACACGGCCGTACTGCTCCAGACCCTGCGCGACGGCGGCTATGACCCGCGGTGGGCACGGGTCGAGACTGCCGCGGCCATAGCGGCGGCTCTTGATCAGCAACCCTGGGAATTGATGATTTGTAATGACACTTTGTCCCACCTCAGCGTGCCGGCCGTACTAAAGCTAGTGCAGGATAAGAAGCCTCACCTGCCCCTCCTCTTGGTGTCGAGCAAGATGGGGGAGGAAGCCACGGTAGTTGTGATGAAGGCCGAACCGCATCACTTTCCTCTGAAAGCCAGTCTGGCGAGTCTAGCCCCTGCTATCGGGCGGGCCTTACACGCCGCGCGCGGCCGCTGCACGCCGAAGCCTGTGTCGCCCGAGTCCGGCAAAGGTCCGGAGCGTTCCGGCTTACCGACCGATAACGTGGAGACACGGATGGTTCCCTCGCGCGATCCGGGCTGGCTCGACGGATCAACCAACCTTCCTAACCACATACAATTCTCTCATTACTTCGAGCAGGCCATTCTCACCGTCCAGCGGAAAAACAGACCCCTCGCCCTCTTATTGGTGGGCCTGGATCGCTTTCGGGAGGTCAATGCGACATTCGGCCATCAGTGGGGAGACGTGCTCTTGCAGCAGGTCGGAGCCCGATTACGAAGCACGTTGCGGAAGTCCGACATGGTTGCGCGTCTTGGGGGGGATGAGTTTGCTGTCCTTCTCTTTGCTGTGGAAGACGAGCTTGGCGCGATACGAGTCGCCGGCAGGATTCTGCGCGCCTTGGAACAGCCCTTCGTCATTGCCGGGTACTCTATAGACGTTGGAGCGAGCATCGGCATTGCGCTGTATTCGCAGAACGATGAGGATGCGCACGCGTTCATGCGTCGAGCGGCGACTGCTACGAATATGGCCAAACGTGCCGGCAGCGGGTACGCGCTCTATTCTGCCGACCAAGATTGCTACAGCCCTGACCGCCTCGCGCTTAAAGCCGATTTGCGCCATGCCATCAAGCACAATCAACTTACTCTACATTACCAACCTCAGGTCAACCTTACTACCGGCCATGTTGTTCAGGTCGAAGCACTGGCGCGCTGGCAGCATCCGCAACTCGGTCTCCTGCTTCCCGACCAGTTCATTCCGCTCGCGGAACAAATGGGAGTGATTCGCTCTTTCAGCTTGTGGGTGCTCAACACCGCGCTTCGCCAATGCCGGGCTTGGCAGCAGGAAAAGCTGGGGCTTCGAGTCTCGGTCAACCTGTCGATGTGGGATCTCCAAGATACGCAACTGCCAGATACACTCGCCAGAATGTTGGAATCCTGGAATGTGGCCCATGATTACCTGGAGGTCGAGATCGTCGAAAGCGCCGTTGCCGCGGACCCGGAGCGCGCCGTGCAGATTCTCGCTCGCCTCAGAGAAATGGGGGTACGGATCGCCATTGATGACTTCGGGGTTGGCTACTCGTCGCTGATGTATCTCAAGCAACTGCCCGTGCACACGATCAAGATCGACAAATCCTTTATCAAGGACATGCGGGATAAGAGCGACGCGGCCATCGTGCGCTTCACTATTGCCCTGGGCCACGCGCTGGGTCTCGAGGTCGTCGCCGAAGGAGTGGAGAACAAAGAAACGTATGACATGCTGGTTACCATGGGTTGTGACCTCGCCCAAGGGTATTTCCTGAGCAGTCCGCGACCGGCGGCTGAACTCACACGCTGGCTGCGAACATTACCCGGTAAGGCGGGGCAGCGGTCAATGGTTCAGCTTTCCCACGCATAGAGGTCGCATCACCGCGAGGAGTGGCGAAAGGCACAACGGCGATGAACTCCATCAGCACTCAGCTGTACTGCCCCTGTGCGAGGGCAGTACGGCTCTCCTCTTGACTACTCTGTGCCGATTCCACTAAGGATAGCGAGGATAATAGGGAAATCTTTCTTGGTGGAGAAACAAAGGTGAGCAAAGAGTCGGATCGCGGATTCGCCCCGTCTCGTCAGGCCGAGTCCTTCCCTTCACAGGGAGTTCCCGCCCGTGCCAACGAGAAAGAAACCCTGGGAGTGCTGATCGTTGAAGATAACAACGACATTAGGGAGATGGTGTCCCTAATGGTCGGCAGCATGGGCTATCGGACCTACACCGCATCTACGGGAAAAGAGGGATTGATCCAGTTGCGCGCGCAGGTCCCAGACATCGTGCTCCTTGACCTGATGATGCCAGAGATGGATGGCTTCGAGTTCTGTCGCGTCATCCAAGCAGATCCTACCCTCCCAACCCCCCACATTATCATTACTTCAGCCAAAGACGCTCTCGAGGACAAGGTCAAAGGGCTAGAACTGGGAGCCGCGGACTACCTGACGAAGCCTTTTAATCTCACCGAACTCAAAGCCCGGATCAAGGCAGGTGAACGCATTGTTCGTTACCAGAAGATGCTCAAGGAGCAACAGGCGTTGCTGGAGCAACTGGCCAGGGAAGATAAACTTACCGGTCTCTGTAACCGTCGGCACTTTGAAGAACGCGCCCAGGAGGAATGCCTGCGCGCCCAGCGCTATCATCACTCCTTGTCTTTTCTCATGGGTGACCTGGATCACTTTAAGCAGATCAACGACCGCTACGGCCACGCGTACGGAGACACGGTCCTCAAGCAGGTGGGTCAGACTCTGCTGCTCCATTGTCGCACCAGTGATGTCGTCGCACGCTATGGCGGGGAGGAGTTTGCCTGCCTGCTGTTCGAGACCAATTCGGAGGACGCCGAGAGAGTGGCGGAACGGCTCTGCGCGGCGGTCAGGGAGCTAAGTTTTACGCATCCGTCCGGCCCGTTCCGCGTCACAATCAGTTTTGGTGTCGCGTCTCTGTCAGACCAGCAAACCCAAGATCTCGCCGAACTCCTTGAGGAAGCGGACAAGGCTCTCTACTCAGCAAAGCATAAGGGAAGGAACCGGGTGGAGAGGTGGACGGGAGACTCACCTCCCGCCCCTACGCTCGTGGCTGACCCAGAGAAGGCGTGACGAGCACAAGCACGAGAAAGGGATATGATGTATAAGCTTATCGGTTTGCTCAAACGGCCCGACAGCATGAGTCTTGTGGAAGGGTAGAGGCGAGCGACAGGGCGATCCTGATGATCGCCCTGTGGGAGATCGTAGGAGGGGCGGTTCGTAAACCGCCCCTCCTTTTTTTAGGCATCGTAGCTGCGCAGCACTTTGCCGGGCAAACCTCCCTGATGCTCGCCGTCTTGGTAAAGGATCTGACCGGAAACCACGGTGGTCTTAATACCCTTGGCCTTGGCCACGAAACGTTTGCCGCCGCCGGGCAGGTCCCAGACGTACTCCGGATCTTTCGCGTCCACCGTGTCGGGGTCGAACAGTGTCAGATCAGCAACCAATCCCGAGGCAATGCGGCCGCGCTTGGGGATGCCGAAGAGATCGGCCGGCACTGAGGTCAGCCGCCGCACCCCTTCTTCCAGGGTCAGCACTTGGTGCTCGCGTACCCAGCGGCCGAGCAAATAGGTGGCATAGCCAGCGTCGCACAGCATATCTACATGTGCCCCGCCGTCAGACAGACCGATTAGGAAACGGGGGTCGCTCACCAGGTTCTTCACGCCCTCGGGCTCGAAATTGAACGCCTACAGGTCGAAGAGCAACTCCAGCCGGTCGGCAATAGCAAGATCGAGGAAGGCATCGACCGGGTCTTTCCCTTGATCGCGGGCGATCTGAGCCACGGTTTTCTTGCTCGCCACGTGGGCCCGCACTTCCGGGCTCTTGGCGTCGATGACCGTCATGCGGCCCCACTGCCCGGCGAAGATGCGCCGCTTATCCATCTCAGCGCGGAACGCTTGCCGGAAACCGGGGTCGCCGTACATCTGCATCTGTTCTTCTACGCTCTTGTTGAATACCCTATGCCAGGCCGTGAAAATAGCGAAGATGAAGGGATTGCGCATGTTGAACTGGATGCGCAACGGCCGGCAGGAAACCTGAGGGACAGCTTTGTTCCACGCCAGGATCGGCTTTACTTTCTCAACTGCGCCGAGATAAGAGTCGGGTTTGCCCGGCTTGTTGAACAACGCCAGAAAGGTCACCGGCCGTTGGCTCTCATTCACCAGAAATTCGAGCAGGTTGTATTCGTCGTCCGAAACAAAGCCAATATTGGTGCCAGTGAGTGCCAGTTCGATTGCGCCCCGGCCCTCTTCGCGCAGCACCTGACAGAGCGCGGACAGTTCAGCGCGGCTGGCGTTCCGGCAGGCCAGGGGCCGGCCCTGATAGCCGATGTGGTTGTTGAGGATCGTCGAGGTGAAACCGAATGCGCCGGCCCGCATCGCCTCGCGGAACAGCCTCTGCATCACCACAATCTCGTCCTCGGTCGCGGCCCGCTCGAAGGATTCCTCGCCCATGGCATAGTGGCGCAGCGGGGTCAGCGCCGCTAAGGAGGCAACGTTGATGCCTAGGCCGCGCTTCTGCAACACATCGAGGTACTGCGCGTGCGTCTCCCACTGCCAATCGATGCCGCGCTGCATGACCTCGAAGGGAATCGCTTCAACGTTGACCAAGTCCCACATGACGATGTCCCGCAGTTTGGGCCGCACCGGCGCCACACCCACGCCGCAGTTACCCATGACGACCGTGGTGATGCCATGCCACGAGGAACAGGTCACCATCGGATCCCAAGCGACCTGAGCATCGTAGTGCGTATGAGGATCAATGAACCCGGGAGCAAGGGCCAACCCGTCGGCGTTGATTTTCTTGGTCGCCGCTTCACCGTTGCCCTTGCCGACGGCGGCGATCAGCCCATCTTTCACGGCCACGTTGCCATAAAAGCTCGGTTTGCCCGTCCCGTCACAGATACGGGCGTTTTCAATAATCAGATCGTACATTGGTTACCTCTCCTTATCGGAATGCTGAACGCGGAACGAGGAATGATGAAGTAAAGACCACAAATGCAACATTGCATCATTCATCGTTCATCATCAAATGCACTTGCACGCCTTGGTCCAGCCCCATGGCCACACGATACCCGCCCTCTTGGGCGGCGCTAAACTTCTCGCACCAGGTTTTGATGTTGTCGCGAATCTTCCGTTGTCGTTCTTCAGTAGTAGCGTACTCTTGCACCATATCGAACACCGGCTCGCCATGCGCTTCGGCCTCGCCCAGGTGCGCGTAGAAAAACTCTAGATCTTCCCTGCCCAGGTTGTACTTGTCTCGCAACGCCTTGACAAACCCTTTCATCGAGCTATCACTGCGTGTTTCTCCGCCAATCGACATCGCCGCCAGGGTCACCAAGCCGTATTCTTTGCGCCCCAGTTCAATCACCCAGTTGACGTAGTCCACGGCTTCCTTCGACACTACTGGATGCATGACCTCTTCGCCAGTTGCCCCCAACGCTTTGGCGAGACGCATGGAGAGCATCCAGTGGGCGTCGTCACCACGACCCATGATAGTCTCCTCGTCAATAAGATTTTCCACGATGTGCCGGCGGATTTTCTGGTCCAATGGACTCAGGCCAGTATTCATGAAAATCCCCCCGAAAGCACGGATGTGCTGGCCGGTGACATAGAAGAGGTTGAGAGCCCATTTCTTGAGCTGCTCGCGCGATAACTCGCCAGTGAGCACGGCCTTATAGAACCCTGGCCCCAGGAGCGGCTTCTCATCCTCATGTTTAATGTAAACGCGTAGATCCTGTACGAAGGTATCGGTTGTCTGCATAACGGTCCCTCCTTTGCTTCGTTTCCTCTATTTACCCCGTCACCCCGGGGGAACGCAAGAGAAAGGAAAAGAAACGCGCGAGAAAGACAGGCTAGAGACGGTGGGAGCAGATTGTAGCGACGGGGGTAGGGGCACGGCGCGCCGTGCCCCTACGGCGAGAGAAGTTGGCAACGAGAGCTAGAGCGCTTGCGCGGCCTGGCGGGTCTGCGCGGTCTCGGCCATCGGTTTGGGATACCAGCGGTCTTCCCACTCTGACCACAGGTCTTTCATATGCGGCATGACTTCCTGGGCGAAGAGCTGGGTATTTTTCAGGGCCAACTCGTGCGGAATGTCGCCGAAGTGTTGCAGGATCATAAGCTGACCGACATGCAGGCTCTTCAGCGCCTCACGGAGCTGCTCACGCACGGTAGCCGGGGAACCGGCAATGACGAAGCCGAGATCCACGAGCTGTTTCCAGGTGAGGCCTTGCCGGAGCATATCGGCCAGCGAACCGACCTGCGCCTTGAGGCCGGCTTCCACGGTCTTCTGCGTGCGGTAGCCCGGAGCATCGGCGAAGCTATCAGAAACGTGCAGGCAGCGGTTGAAGAAGTAGTCGAGGTGCGGGGCGTATTCTTTCTCGGCCAGAGAATCGGTCTCGGCCACGGCTACCACCTGGGCGAAGCCAGCGCGGTAGGGATTATAATCGCGGCCCTTTTTTTCGATGACATCCCAGTAGCCCTTCATGACCTGGGCGGCGCGCTTGTAACCGAAGTAGCTGAGATAGGAGTAATTGTAGTCGAAGTCGGCGCAGAAGTCCCAGGTCTCGATCGAGCCGCCGCCGGGGATCCAGATCGGTGGATGCGGCTTCTGCACCGGGCGCGGCCAGACGTTCACATAACGCAACTGGGTATATTTGCCATTGAAGACAAACGGCTCACGACGAGTCCAGGACTGCATGATCAGGTCGTGCGCCTCGCGGTATTTCTCGCGCAGCGTCGCCGGCGTCTGACCGTAGCAGTAGTTGGAGTCCATGGAGGTTCCCACCGGGAAGCCAGCCACCAGCCGGCCCCCGCTCATAACATCGAGCATGGCGAACTCTTCAGCCACGCGCACCGGCGGGTTATAGAGCGCGATACTGTTCCCCATGACCACAATCGCGGCCCGCGAAGTCCGGCGGATCATCGCCGCGGCCATGAGATTCGGCGAGGGCATGAGTCCGTAGCCGTTCTGATGGTGCTCGTTGACGCAGATGCCATCGAAGCCCATGCGGTCAGCGAATTCCAATTCGTCGAGGTAGTCGTTGTACAGCCAGTGCCCTTTTTCCGGGTCATAGAGAGAGCTGGGGATATCGACCCACACACTAGGATAGGCTTCCTTGAAGTTGTCCGGCAAATAGCGGTACGGCATCAAGTGGAACCAATTGAATTTCATACGCCCTCCTTAGAATTCACGGGTTTACACCGCTTGGGCCTGCTTAGCGAATTACCGCTTTCTCCGAGGATCCGCAAGATCAGGACTCAAAGTGACAATGGTTGCTCCCCAGCCACCGGCCTCGGGTGGGGCGTCGTGAAAGGCGTGGACGAACGGGAGTCGCGTCAGTAGCGCATGGACATTTTCGCGTTGAACGCCTCTGCCCTTACCATGAATCAGCCGCACCACGGGAAAGCCCGCTGCTCGGCATTGTGTGAGATATTCCTCGACGACGCTGCGAATTTCCTGTGGAGCAAACGGGTGGAGGTCGAGAACATCTTCCAGCGGCA
>JBGPOI010000100.1:0-12232 GCA_041487975.1 Binatia bacterium
CGCAAGGGCAATCGTCTTCAGGATACGCTCGCACGACAGGGCAGCGGGCACCTGGGACAGCGCTATGTGTGTCGTCACCAGGATCACTCGCAGTTGGCGGCCAACCAACATCATGCGGACTTCCGGGGTGCGCGTCAGGGCGGCCAGTAATTCAGTGTGACCAGGGTAGTCTCGACCGGCCGCGTGCCACATGGCCTTGCTGATCGGCGCCGTCACCACGCCCTGGAGCGTGTTATCCAGCGCAAGACGGATGGCAGTTTCAACGTACTGATACGAGGCCTCTCCTCCTGCTACGGTGGGCCGACCAGGGACGCGACTGTCCGCCGGCAGTTGCGAGAGCGGCAGCACCGGCAGTACGTTCGGGTCGGTGGGACACTCCGTCCCTGGCTGCCAGACCACTGGGGTGAGGCGGGAGTCCAGACGGCGAGCAGTCTCACTCAGAGTGGCCAAATCTCCCAACACCACCAGCCGACAGGAGCGAGGCTCAAGATTGACAGCTTTGAGTACTACTTCCGGGCCGATCCCAGCCGGATCACCCATTGTCACGCCAATCAGAGGGAACATAGTTCGAATAATATAACCGTAACATGCTGACGTTCGTGGTTCGACAGACTCACTACGAACGGGGCCTGGGTTCACTTGCCGTTCGCCCTGAGCTTGTCGAAGGGCGAACACCGGAGGTTTCGCAATCCGCTAAAACGGCAAGAGGCGGCGGAAAAAACCTTTCTTCTGCTCCGGTTCTGCCGACTTCACCGCGGGCTGCGCTTCTTCTACCGGCTTGCTGGCGACCGTACTTGTTGGTTTTACCGCCGGGCTAGACGGACTGTTGGAAGAAGCAGTGAGGAAGTTATCGATCTGATGACGGAAACGCAGGTCCTCCTGGAACCACCGTTCATAGCGCTGGCGCAGCGCGTCGTTATAAAGCTTTCGTTTGATCTCCTCGGTCGTTGCGTCATCCAATTTCTGCTGGCCCCCTTGGGAATGCTCCTCGACCTTCAACAAATGCACCCCGGCATTCGTGCGAAACGGTTGGCTGACCTCACCCGGCTTCAGGCTAAAGGCGACGTCCTCAATCTCCTTGGGCATCTGACCTTTCTTGAAGTAGCCCAGCTCCCCCCCTTCGCCTGGACGTGAGGCGCGTGAGTAGGTATCGGCCAGGGTCACGAAATCTTCCCCGGCCAGGACACGTTTGCGGATGTCTTGAATCTGCTGCATCACTCCCCGTTCCTCTTCGGCTGGTGCCGTGGCCGATAGGGGCAGGAAGATGTCTCGCACGCGGACCTGCTCGGGTTGGGCGTAGTCGGTAGCGTGGGCTTTATAATACCGCTCGATGTCCTGGGGTGTGACGTTGACGTGTGAGCCAATTTCTCGGTTGACCAACAGCGCCCGCTCGATATCCTTGGACACTTGCTTGCGGTAGGCGTCCATCGGCATGCCCTGCTTGGCGAGCGCGTCCTTGAACTGCTCGTCATCCATTTTCCCTTGCGCTTTAATACGCTCGATATAGCTGTCGATGTCGCTCTCTTTGGCCTTCAGCCCTTGGGCCTCCACTTCCTTGTCCACGAGCTTGTTCATGACGAGCATGTCCAGCAGATCGCGATCGGACATGTTCCCCATCCCTTCCGGAGTCATGGGCGAGCCGCGCTGCCCGGCGAAGCTCGAGAAGGCCCGCAGTTCATACAGGGTAATCGGCTCATCATCCACGGTGGCGATGATGCGGTTGATGACCTCGGCACGGCCGTACGGCACGCACACTAACAGCCAGGCGAACAGCAGGGGAATACTTTTCTTCATATGGTCTCCGCCTAACACGACTCGCTGCGAGTCTGCAAGAGCGTCTTGCTAGCCCCCTGTGCAATCACTGAATTTTTAGGGTTTTGACCCGCAAGACGGCCGTCTTAGCCAAGCGGTGAGGACGAGTGCGGACGAGGCACTCGTGGGATCGGATATCCGTCCAAGCAGCGACACTTATAATCCTTTCGTCATTTCCGGCAGCCACACGCCAAACGTTGTTCCGCGCCCCACTGCGCTCTCCACTGTCACCGTCCCGCCGAGTAAGTCGAGTAACCGCTTGACAATGTGCAGCCCAAGCCCTGTGCCCCCAGCTCGGGATGCCAGAGGATGCTCGAGTTGCCAAAACGGCTCGAAAATACAGGCTTGGGACTCGGGCGGAATTCCGATCCCAGTGTCGGTCACACAGATCTCCACGCCCCCACGGGCCCTGCGCGCCGCTACAGTGATACTTCCGCTCGGGGTAAATTTCACCGCGTTCCCAATCAGATTCTTGAGCACGATCTTGAGCTTCCCCGGATCCGTGTCGAGCACGGGCAGGGCCGGCTCGATTTCCCAGCCAAACGTGAGCCGTGCTTGCTCTTGCAGCGGTTGGGTCTCAGCCTGGACCTCCTGGAGTACGTCGGCTACCTGCGTCTGGCGCATTCTGAGTGGCAGCCGGCCCGCTTCCAACCGACTCAGATCAAGCACGGCAGTAATGAGGTCGAGTAACTCCCGCGCGTTGCGGTCGATCCGGCGCAGGGAATCGGTCTGTTTCTCCCCTAGTCGTCCAAAGGCGTCCTCCAAGAGCAATTCGGTATAGCCCAGGATAACACCCAGAGGGGTGCGCAACTCGTGCGACATGGTGGCCAAAAACTCGCTCTTGGCCCGGTTAGCCGCTTCGGCGGCTTCCTTGGCCTGCCGCAGTTCTTCCTCCGTCCGCTTGCGCTCAGTAATGTCGCGCAGGATGGCGAAGACTCCGAGGGGCTGGCCCGCTTGGTTGCGAATAAAGCGGGTGCGGGCTTCCACCGACACTATACTCCCATCTGGCCGCGGCATTTCTTGTTCATAAATCGAGGGCACTCTCTCCCCCGCCCGGACGCGGCGCGTACGTTCTTCGATGAGCACAATGGAAGCGGGAGTGACAAACTCGCTGTAGCGGTGTCCAATCGTCTCCGCGCTGGTCCACCCTGTCATGGCTTCGTAGGCGCGGTTCACGCTCATGATGATCCCATCCGCCGTGAGCAAGACGATCCCATCAGAGGCATACTCAAACAGACTGCGGTAGCGTTCTTCACTCTCCCGCACTCTCGCCTCCGCCTGCTTGCGCGCGGTAATATCTTGAATCTGCGAGATGAAATACGAGGGTTGACCGTGGGCGTCCCGCACCAAGGACACACTCAACAGCCCCCACACGATGCGCCCGGACTTGTGGAGGTAGCGCTTCTCCATCTGGTAGGAGCGCATATTCCCTGCCAGCAATTGCCGCATGTACTCCAGATCGGTTGCCAGATCATCAGGATGCGTGATGGCCTGGAAGGTCTGCCCGAGCAATTCTTCGGCCGCATAACCGATCAAGTCACATAGGGCGCGGTTGACCTTGAGCCAGTGACCATCGGGCGCTACTAATGCCATGCCGATGGCCGCATATGCAAATGCATTGAAGAAGCGTTCCTCGCTTTCCTTGACTTCCTGCAGGGCACGCGCTTTCTCCTGATAGAGTCGGGCGTTGGCAATGGCGATGGCTGCCTGGGTCGCGACCGCCTCTAAGATCTGCGCCTCTTGATCAGTAATGAGATGCGAAGGTTCCCACGCCACCTCTAGACTGCCTTCCACTCGGCCCTGGATCCACAATGGCATTAACAAGACCGCTACCGGCGTGGGGGAAACACCCAACTGCTCAGCCGCGTGCCATACCGCAGGCCACTCTTCCCGTGTCAGACGCGGGACCCGGAGCGGGCGCCGGTGTCTGGCCACCCATCCCGTCAAGGACCCGGCCAAAGGATAGCGCAAAGTACGAAAAGCCAAAGGCTGCCCATACGTGGTGAGCAACTCAGCCTCGTCGGTAGTGTCGTCATGGAGGATGACTGAGGCGCTCTGGGCGGTCACGCGGTGCACGGCCTCGAGAATAATCCGCTGCAGAACTTCGTTCAGATCCAGGGTGGAGTTGATGGCAAAGTTGATGCGCTGCAACGCGGCTTGCTGCTGCCGGGCATCTACGAGAAGGTCATTTCGTGGCTCCATAGGGGTCTTGTTTACTTACTATCTACACTGCAACTTCCTGTTACCAGGGTAGCCGTAAGACTCGCGGCGGCACGTTTGGCGTAGAATGATCCCGGCAAGAGTGTCACCAGCAAGACGCGGACGGCTTTGCCTGGCGCACGCAGCGCAAATCTCAATTTTTTCATTTTAAGTGCGGTGAGCCGCACACTCAACACCGGAAGTTGCTGTTTTGTCTGCATTAGATATCGGCCTCTTTGCCAGAATCATAACTCCTGCGCCGCGGCAGTACCTTCTGCCAGCTTTCGGCCAGAAGGGCACTACTGCCATCACCCACGCGGATGAATCGGCAGTGTCTGAGGACAGAGGAGAAATTATTCCGTCTGGTCGCTGAGAGTCTGCAACAGCGTCTTGATGGCCGGAATGACTTCTTCCCCCGGCTTGAGGGTAAAAGTGAAGCGTAGGTCCGGGCTGAGGTGCGACCGGCTCCGGTCTTTTTGCAGCAGAGCCACCAAGCGCTCGCTCTTAATCGGCGCATCGGGGTGAAAATGCACGGTAACCTTGTCGCCCCGTTTATACGCCGAGGTCACCAGATACTCACGCAGCACGCGGCGCAGGTCCATCACCTCCAGAAACACCCGCACTAACTCCGGTAAGGGACCAAAGCGGTCTTCCATCTCATTCGCCAACTCTTCGAGGTCGGACCAGTCCTGCACGTTCGCCAGCTTCTTGTAAAAGATCAGGCGTTGGTTGACGTCGGGAATATAGGCTTCGGGAATGTAGGCAGGCAAGCCAAGCTGAATGTCGGGCTCGATTTGCACGCGGATTTTGCCGCCGCGCAGTTCCAGCACCGTCTCCTCCAGCATCTGGGCGTACAGCTCGAATCCCACTGCCGTCACATTGCCCGATTGTTCCTTCCCCAGCAGATTCCCGGCGCCGCGGATTTCCAGATCGTAGGCGGCGAGGCGAAAGCCGCTCCCCAGATCATCGAGTTCCTGCAAGACCTCCAATCGCTTCTTCGCATCAGGCGTGAGCAGGTGTTCGCCGGGGATGAGGAGGTAGGCGTAGGCGCGTTGGGATGAGCGCCCAACCCGGCCGCGCAATTGGTAGAGCTGCGCCAGGCCGAACTGGTCGGCACGATTGATAATCATGGTGTTCGCGGTGGGAATGTCTAGCCCGGATTCGATGATGGCCGAGCACAGGAGCACGTTGGAGCGGTGATGAAGGAAGTCGAGCATCACTTTTTCCAGCTCGCGCTCAGCCATCTGTCCATGCGCCACCGCCAGCGCCGCCTCGGGCACCAGTTCGCGTAACTGTCTGGCGATGCGCTCGATGGTCTCGACACGATTGTGCACGAAGAATACTTGCCCTCCCCGTCCCAGTTCGTGCAGGATCGCCGAGCGGATAAGCCCCTCGTCGAACCGCGCCACGTAGGTGCGGATCGCCTGCCGGTCCATGGGCGGGGTCTCGATCACGCTCAAGTCACGCATGCCCATCAAGGCCATGTTGAGCGTGCGCGGGATCGGCGTGGCCGACAGGGTGAGCACATCGACCAGGTGGCGCAACTTTTTGATCTTTTCTTTGTGGGCGACGCCGAAACGATGCTCCTCGTCGATCACCATCAAACCCAGGTTCTTGAAGACAATGTCGCTTTGCAGGAGTCGGTGGGTACCAATGACGATGTCCACGGTTCCAGCCGCGAGCCCCTGGACGACCGCCTTGATTTCTTGGGCCGAGCGGAAGCGGCTGAGGACTTCAACCCGCACCGGATAGTCGGTGAAGCGTCGGGCAAAAGTTTCGCCGTGTTGTTGGGCCAGGACCGTGGTGGGGACCAGCACGGCAACTTGCTTACCGCTCTCGATCGCGAGGAAGGCGGCGCGCAGAGCCACCTCGGTTTTTCCGTATCCCACGTCCCCACACACCAGACGATCCATCGGTTTGCTCTCGCGCAAGTCGGTAAGCACGTCGTCGATCGCCGCCCGCTGACCGCGGGTCTCCTCGAAGGGAAAGCGGGCGACGAATTCGTCGTAGGCGCCGTCGAGCTTGGCGAAGGCCGGCCGCTCGGTGGTCTCCCGCGCCGCATGGATTTCCAGCAGTTCGCGCGCCATCTCCAGGATCGCTTCACGCGTCTTTCTTTTGACCTTCTCCCAATTGACGCCCCCGAGTCGATCGAGCGCCGGCGCATGGCTGCCGGCGCCGGTGTATTTTTGCACCAAATTAATGCGTTCGACCGGCAGGTACAGACGGTCGCTCCCGGCATACTCCAGGTGCAAATAGTCCCCGTCCGTTCCGGCGACCGTGAGGTGACGCAGCCCTTGATAGAGCGCGATCCCGTGGTCCACATGCACCACGTAGTCACCAACCGTGAGCTGGCTGAGGCCGGTCAGATAGTCGGCCACCGGCCGTGGTCGCGAGCGACGGCGGTGCCGTCGCTCGCCAAAAATGTCTTCTTCGGCAAGGAAGACCAACCCCTCGGTGGGCAGCGTAAACCCTTGCGACAGATGGCCAACGACGATCACGGGAGAAGAAAGGGCTCTTTCTTGCCAGAGATCAGCGGACGCCGCAGCCATCGGCAAGCGCAGATCGTGTCCGAGCAGAAGACTCTGCAAGTGCGAGGCTTGGAGGGTACTGGAAACGACCAGGAACACGCGCGCGTGCTCCTCCTGCCAGTGGTGTATCCGCTCAACCAACGGCGCGAGGCCTACTTCTCCGCCTCGCGCATGCGGCAGCGGTTTGACGCCGGTGTGGAGCGTCGTCGTCACGGTCAGGTCAGCGTCCACAACTTCGAGCCCTTCCAGCTCAGCCGTAAAGCAGGCAGCGAGTGCAGCCCAAGCCTGGTCCGCGCTCAGATAGAGTCGCTCGGGCGCGGGCACGAACCGACCGGCCGCATCGGCCTCGGCCACGTGCTCAGACAATCCGCCCCAGAAGTCCGCGAGCGCCGCCCTGGAGGTGCGCGGCTCGGCCAGCCACACGACCGTGCCGCGCGGTAGATAATCGCTCAGGCTCTCCGGAGTGGGATAGAGATAGGGCAGCAAGAACTCAACTCCAGGAAACGGCAAGCCGCTTTTCAGGTTCTCCACGATACGTTGCTGCTCCCGGTGTTTGGCCTCGCTCTCCGCTATCGCCTCCTCAACCGTCCGGCGGGCGGCCTGCAAGCGAGCGAGAGAAAAGGAACGCATAGGCAAAAGCGTTAAGTCGTTGACTTGCTCCACCGAGCGCTGGGACGACGGATCAAAACCGCGCATCGACTCAATCGTGTCGCCGAGAAACTCAATCCGCAAGGGTTGATCTGTGAGCGGCGGGAACAGATCGACGATCCCGCCACGCACACTCACCTCGCCCTTTTCCTCGACCAGCGGCACTCGGCGGTAGCCCCACTGCACCAAGTGATCGAGCAGAGCAGAGAGAGGCAGTTCCTGTCCAGGGCTGAGTTGCAAGGTGGCGGCGATCAGTTCTTCTTGAGGCATGACCCGCTGGAGCAGCGCCTCAACTGAGGTGACGAGCACGGGAGCGGTAGTTGCCAGCAGCGCGTATAGCCCTTCAATCTGCGCGGCCAGCACTTCACTGCTGGGCGACAGTCCTTCAAAAGCGGGCACGTCCCAGGGTGGATACAGACATACACGCGCCGCGGCCTCTCCCTCACCGCCGAGAAACAAGCGTAGGTCGTCCGCAAACGCCTCCGCTTCTTGGGCTGAGGGGAGCAGACAGAGCGTCGGTTGAGGCGTGTGGGTGAGGCAGCGCGCGAGGAAAAACGCGCGCGCCGCGCCTTTCAGGCCGGAGAGGCGGAGACGTCCACCCGTGGGCGCGGCGCGCAGGGCCGACAGCGCACGTTCGAGAGCGTCGGCGACAGGGTAGAGGTGGGAAGAACGAGCAGGCTCTAGCATCGGAGAGTAACGAGGACTGAGGACTGAGGACTGAGTTGCCAGCATTGCAAAGTGCAGAGTCCAAAGTCCGGGGTCCGGAGTGAAGATTTTTGGCGTTCCGCAATCCACACTTGCTTCATTTCACCCTCTAAACTCATCCCTCAGTCCTCAGCGCTCAGTCCGGTGATCGTTTCGCCTGATCGGCCTCGGCAACGATGCCGTACAGGGGGATCGTCAACACTTTCTCCTCGGGATGATCGGTGAACACTTGGATCTCTCCCTGGATGCGACCCGGTTTGCTTTCTCCCTTGGTCCTGAGGGTTAAACGATATTCCTCGCCTTGCTTGACCGGGGTGAGTTCGACACTCACATCGGTCGCCGAGTTCTGAATACGCACGACCTGCACGGGCTTGGCTCCACGATTTTTGATGCTGATTTCCTGGGTCTTACTCTCCCCCTTGCGCACGACACCGAAAGACACCTGCGGAGGCAAGACCAGCATGTCGCCCTCGATGCTGCCGAATACCGGGATCTCGACCACCGGCTTCTTCGGGCTGGTGGTAGTCAGCACGATCTGATCGTTCAAGCGGCCGAGGGGCGCGTCTTTTTTGAGAGTCACTAAAAGTTTTTCCCCTTTTTTGCCATCTTTGCTCAGGTCCTCCGCCCGCACCCTCAGCGACGGATGAGAGTTCTCGATTTTGGTGATGTCGATCGACTTCTGCGCATCATAGAGCACCTCGATGGTGCGCGTGGCTTCCTCGCCTCGCCGCAAGCGACCAAGGTAGAGCTGAGCCGGTTCTACCCCCACCTCAATGGTAATCTCTCCCTGTAGGGTCAGGGCGGCTACCGGTTGCAGGGGATCATTGCTATAGACGGTGATGCCCTTGGCTTTTTCACCAGAAAAGTGAGTGGTATCAAAGGTGGCGCTGATTGTGCCCTCTTTGCCTGGCGGGATCACGTCTTCCGAAATCACCGCCGCCGTGCAACCGCACGAGGTCTTGACGGACTCGATGCGTAACTCCTGCCCTCCCTGGTTGGTGAAACGGAACATATGGGTCACCTGCTCACCCTGTTCGACTTTGCCGAAGTCGTAGACCGGTTCGGCAAAGTCGATACGCGGCGCGCCACCGGCGGGAGCGGCGGATGAAGCAGCCTCGGGACTCTGCGGCTCGGACTGGGCGACCGCAACCGGCCCGTTCGCGGGACCAGCACAACCAAGGCAAGCGAGGAGGACAAGCGGCAATAAGAGCATGGTATGCGAAGCTTTTTTCCTCTCCCCTTGCGGGAGAGGAAGACCATAGGCAACGGGTAGGGTCAAAGACTGGACAGGTTCCTTGACAGGCATCATAATTTTCTCCTCAAGCGTGCACCGCTATCTGTCCAGCCGTCGGCGCGGCGTCGCGGGTGGCGGGTCGCCGGTTCAGGAACTTGTCGAGATAGCGGGTGTGGACGTTGCCGGCCAGAAACTCCGGATCGAGCAGGATCTGGTGATGGAGGGGAATGTTCGTTTTGATACCGCTGATCTGGTACTCGCTAAGAGCCACACGCATGCGTTGGATGGCTTCTTCTCGGGTAGGGCCATAGGCAATCACTTTGGCGACCAGGGAATCGTAATAGACCGACACCACACTGTTCTCGGCAACTCCCGATTCCACACGAATCCCCATCCCGCCTGGAGCGTGATACCCACGGATCGTGCCAGGCGAGGGAAGCATAGTCACAGGGTCCTCGGCGACAATCCGACATTCCAGGGCATGTCCGGAAAAGGTGATGTCACGCTGGCGCCACGGCAGCGGCTCACCGGCGGCGGCGCGAATCCCGGCCTGGACGATGTCGAGGCCAGTCACCATTTCCGTAATCGTATGTTCGACCTGTACGCGGGTGTTCATCTCGATGAAGTAAAATCGTCCCTGCGGATCGAGGAGAAATTCGATAGTACCGACGTTGGTGTACCCCACGGCTTTGGCGGCCTGCACCGCCGTCGTCCCCATGCGGTCGCGTAGCCGTTTATTCAGCGCCGGCGCGGGCGTCTCTTCCACGATCTTCTGGTACCGTCGCTGCACCGAACACTCACGCTCCCCCAGATGGAGGACGTTGCGATGCTGGTCGGCGACAATCTGGAACTCGATGTGACGGGCGCGTTCGAGATATTTTTCGATGTACAGCGCGCCGTCCCCAAATGCAGCTTCACCCTCTTCGCGGGCGACGGGGAACACCGCGGCCAGTTCGTCCGGGGTGCGCGCGATGCGCAAGCCGCGCCCGCCGCCGCCGGCGGCGGCCTTGAGCAACACCGGGAAGCCGACTTGCGCGGCGACCGCCTGTGCCTCGCGCAGATCCGTAGTGCCGGACGACGTGCCCGAGAGCACCGGCACCCCAGCCTTTTCCATGATCCGGCGAGCGCGAGGTTTATCGCCCATGAGGCGGATGTTGCGCACGCGCGGCCCGATAAACACCAAGCCCGAACGCTGGCACGCCTCGGCAAAGTCCCCATTCTCGGACAGGAACCCATAGCCGGGATGGACGGCATCCGCGCCAAAGGACAACGCCGCACTGACGATCGCCGGAATATTGAGGTAGCTAGCCGCCGGGCTGGGCGGGCCGATACAGACCCGCTCATCGGCCAGCCGCACGTGCAGGGCATCACGATCGGCGGTGGAGTAGACCACCACCGCCGGAATGTCCAGCGCACGGCACGCCCGAAGAATGCGGACAGCGATCTCGCCGCGGTTGGCGATCAAGACTTTCTTGAACACGGCCGTTCGCTCCCGTGCCGCCGCTCAGAGTGGTTCCAGCAGAAAAAGGGGTTGATCATACTCGACCGGTTGACCATTCTCGACCAAGATCTTCCGCACCCGGCCGCGCACCTCGGCCCGGATCTCGTTCATCATCTTCATCGCTTCGATGATGCAAACCACATCATCCTTCTCCACCACTGACCCCACGTCAACATAGGGCTTGGCATCAGGGCTGGCGGAACGGTAGAAGGTGCCAACCATAGGCGAGGTAACCGCCGTGTCCGTGGTTGCCGCCGGCTCTGGCGGCCGTTCGCCGTTCGCGGCCGCCACGGTCACCGGCAGCGCCGGGGTCGGAGGCGCGGGCGAGGCGAAAGGGGCAAGGGCCAGCGCCCGGTGATTTTCTCGCACGAGACGGATCCGGCCCTTGGGGTCCTCTATTTCGAGCTCAACCACCCCGCGTTCTTCCATGAGTTCGACAAGCTTCTTGATATCGTCGATTTCCATTAGGCTTTTTTGATGACGCCCAGCGCCGCCCGCAGACCGAGGAGGTAGCTGTCCGCGCCGAAGCCGCAGATTTGTCCCACCGCGGCGCGGGCGATATACGAATGATGGCGAAACGGCTCACGCTTGTAGAGGTTAGACAGGTGCACCTCAATCACCGGCAGGCCGGCCGCCAGAATGGCATCGAGTAACGCTACGCTGGTATGGGTGTAAGCGCCGGCATTGATCAACAACGCCGCACACCGGCCCCGCGCTTCCTGAATCTTACTGACCAGCTCGCCTTCGTGATTGGACTGAAAGGTCTCCACGACGATGCCCAGTTCGCGGCCCAGAGCCACCAGGTCGGCATCGATATCGGCGAGCGTTGTGTGGCCATAGATCTCAGGCTCGCGCAGGCCCAGCATGTTTAAATTCGGGCCGTGCAACACGAGCACGCGCGGAGGGTTTTCCAGACTCATCCTGTCTCCTTAACGCACGGGGAGTGTAGGGAGAAAAGGCAGGAGCGTCAAGGCGCTTTGTACGGCGATTGTGGGGCAAATGGTGGAGAAAAGACAAGAGGGAGCAGTTCGTGCGCCTTCCTCAAGCTGTCAACACCGCCTCCCGGAGGTGTGGGGTTCGGGCGTCAGAGGAGCAGATGCTCGTGAGGTCACATTGTCCCTTCTTGCAGGTCGCGCGCTACGATCGTTCCCGTGGAATGGACGAAGTAGAGCTTGAGCACCGCAAGGCCCCGCGCTGTCACACGATGTGCTACCACCGTAAAGAACTGTTAAGAAACAAGTTGGTCAATTCACTCATTGTTCGTGCGAAATTCGTTGGAAAAAAATGAGTCTTATTCGGATTCTTTTGCATCCGAATAAGCAAATTATTTTTTTAAATTCTCAGCTTCATGTCATCTGTGACAACGCTCGCTTCCATTAGGCATAGAGACTGGTTCATTTAAGAAGAACGGCAGACCAAGCAATATCTTTAGGGAAGAAGCCACAAAGAGCTTCGCTCTCAGCCGATCTTCCACTTGTCCTCCGCCACCAACTCTTCAAAGAAAGGTGTCCGGCCAGCCGGACAGCCATTCCGGACACTCCGACTGGCGCGCCGCAATTCAGCTTTCCGTCCATTTCGCACTGAGAGTGATATTAAACTGTCCGA
>JBGPOI010000101.1:0-12088 GCA_041487975.1 Binatia bacterium
ATGCCCAATGGGCACATAGTCGGTATGCAGGTCTTCTTTGCGAATCGAGCGGACGACGACTTCCCCGGTGTTCACCCCCACGCGCATCAGCAGCGGCGGACGACCTTTCTCCCGCAGCTGGTCACTATACCGCCGCATCTCTTCCTGCATCCGCAGCGCGGCATACAGGGCCCGTTGGGGATGGTCCTCGTGGGAAATGGGCGCCCCAAAGAGGGCAAAGATGCCATCGCCTAGAGCCTGGGCTACGTAGCCTTCATAGCGGTGCACGGCATCCATCATGAGCTGCAGCGCAGGGTCAATGATGGCGCGAGCTTCTTCCGGATCGAGCCCTTCGATGAGGGCGGTCGAACCCTTGAGGTCAGCAAAGAGGGCGGTGATGGTCTTTCTTTCGCCCTCGGCGCTGCCTCGCGTTGCCAGCGCCACCTGCTCGGCCAAGATGCGCTCAGCCAGATGCGCGGGAGTCCAGCGTCCGCAGTCCGCAGTCCGGATTGACTGTTTCCCTTTTCGCCTTTTCCCCTTTTGCCCTTTTCCCCTTCTCCGAGGCGCGTGCCGCAGCTATCGCAGAAGGCCGCACCGAGTCGGAGCACGGTTCCGCACGCTGAGCAAACCAGTTCCAGCTTGTTCCCGCACGCCTCGCAGAACTTAGCGCCTTCACGGTTGTCGTGCTGACACTGCGCACAACGCATACGATTCTCCCCCCTACAACGACAGTATTTCGCGAGAAGGTAAAGGTTGTCAAATGGGAAGCGCCCGACAATCGGCCGTCAGTGAGGTAGAGACGCCCCGGCGGGGCGTCTCTACGCGGGTTTGTTTCGTGTCTCGCCGACCGTGGGGCGCGAGGGGTGACAGTAATGTTATTTTCAATCAATCGGTTGATTGCCAACAGGCCGCTCGACGTGTTATGCTCCTTGGCATCCATGATCTCTGGCATGAAGAAGAGCAGCAAGGCGCGCAGTTCGCCGCCGGCAACGAAGGAGCGCATCCTGCAGGTTGCCGAGGAACTGTTCGCGCAAAAAGGGTTCGAGGGCACGCGCACGCGCGATGTCGCCGAGCAAGCGGAGATTAACATTTCCACCCTGCATTTCCACTGGAAATCCAAGGAAGAGCTGTATGCCGCGGTTTACCAAAACCTGCTGGCTCAGCGCGCCAAACTGGCAGAGGAGGTGTTTGCCCTGTTGGCGCAACCACCAGCCGCGGGTCGTTGGCGGGAAACGGTGCAAACCGTTGTGGACAAAATGTTCACATTCTTTCGGGTGCACCAGCACGCCGCCCGGCTCGATAGCTATCGTATCCTCGAAGCCACAGCGCCACGTGTGACGTTACAGCAAGGACAGTCGTTGCTGATGACGGTGGCCGAGCGGCTGCGCAGGCTGCTGCCGGCCGATGTGGCGCGACGGCTTGACGTGGAGCTGACGATCCTGACACTGAACGCTTTCCTGCGCGAGTATTTTACCAACCCGACCATTTTCGGCCGGTTACTGGGGGAGCGGAGTAAAGAGGCGCTGGAGAATCGTGTGAAACAGTACGCGCAACAGAGCGTCGCCCGGTTGTTTGATCTGATGTAGGCATTTGTCGGGGCTTGATGAATCAAGCCCTTTCTTCGGGTCGGATAAATGAGTACAACCCCGTCTCAGAGCGTAATCACCAGATTCTGCTCCTCATCCACATTCGCTTGCGCGCCAGGGCCGATGACGACTGTACACTCCCTCTCTTCCACAACCGCCGGGCCGGCGAAGGTCGCGCCGACCGGGAGAAGATAGCGGTCGTAGACGCTACACGGCACGAAGCCGTTATGCTCGGGCAGATACACCGACCGCTCTCCCTTGCGCGCGGCAGTCAGGCTCCTCCCGGTCGTCTCGGGCGGTCGCAGCGTAATCTGCGGCTGCGGTCCTGACGCGACGAGCCGCCAGTTCACCACCTCGATCTCGACGCCGGGGTTGAGGCGTTTGTACAGCCGTTCGTACTCCTCGGCAAAGGCACGGCGCAGGGCCGACAGGTCATCGCTTGTGAGCTGCCCCGGAGGCAAAGGCACGCGGATCTCAGACCCCTGATGCAGATAGCGCATATCCGCGGAGCGAGTCAGCGAAATTTCCCCTTCGACGCCGGCTGCGAGCAACAACTCGCGACCGCGCGCTTCCATGTCCGCGTACAGCCGTTCTAGGACGGCGAAGTCGAGGTCTGACAACGAGGTGACGTAGCTCTGCACGAAGTCAAACGCCAGCGGCGCGGTCAGCATGCCGAAGGCCGAGGTCACGCCCGCGGCCAGCGGGCACACCAGGGTCTTAAGCTTGAGCCGCTCGGCGACGCGGTACGCATGTACCGGCCCGGCTCCACCAAAGGCGATCAAGTTATAGTCGCGCGGGTCACGCCCTTTCTCGACCAAATGAATGCGCGCGGCGTTGGCCATGTTCTCGTTCACCACTTGATGAATACCCCAAGCTGCACGCAGGAGATCGACCTTGAGAGGGCGAGCGATCTTGTCTTCGATCGTTCGTTTAGCTTTCTCGAGATTGAGGCGCATTTTGCCGCCGAGGAAATAATCCGGACTGAGATAACCCAACACTAAGTCCGCATCGGTAACCGTCGGCTCTTCGCCACCACGGTCGTAGCACACCGGCCCAGGCTCGGCGCCGGCGCTGTCGGGACCGACCTTGAGCAGCCCCAGTTTATCCACTCGGGCGATGCTGCCACCACCAGCACCAATCTCGATCATCTCGATCACCGGCACCTTGAGCGGTAGGCCGCTGCCTTTCTTGAAGCGGTAGACCCGAGCAGCCTCGAAGTCCGTGGTCAGGAGCGGTTTGCCGTGGTCGATCAGGCAGATCTTGGCAGTGGTGCCGCCCATGTCGAAAGAGATCACCTGCTCCAGCTTTTTGCCGGTGCCATAGAAGACAGCGGCCAAAGCGCCGGCCGCGGGACCGGACTCGATCAAACGGATCGGATACTCCCCGGCAACACCACAACTGGTGATACCACCGTTGGACAGCATGATGAAGATGTCGCGCGGCAAGCCTAGAGCGCGCAGGTCGGCGTTGAGCTTGTGCAGATATTGCTGCGCCAGCGGCTTGACGTAGACGTTGGCTACAGTGGTCGAGGTGCGCTCGTACTCGCGGATCTCCGGCATCACTTCGCACGACAGCGAACAGGCGAGGTACGGGAAATGCTCGGCAACGAGCTTTTTGAACAGCAACTCGTGCGCGGGATTGCGAAACGAGTGTAGTAGGCAGACCGCCAACGCCTCGATACCGTCTGCCACCAGGCCACGGATCACTTCCAGCGCTTCGTCGGGATTGAGTGGTGTAACGACCCGGCCGGTATTGTCCAACCGCTCGTTTACTTCGCGTCGCAGGAAGCGCGGCACGAGTGGTTCGGGGTTCTCCAGGGAAATATCGTAGATGTCGTAACGTCGCTCGCGACCGATCTCCAAGGCATCGCGAAAGCCTTTGGTGGTAATGAGTCCGGTCTTGGCGCCTTTGCGCTCGATGATTGCGTTGGTGATGAGGGTGGTGCCATGGACCAGGTGGGTGACCACGGCTGGCGCAATTCCCTGCTCGTGCAAAAGCGCGCGCAGCCCGTTGACCACGGCCTCGGCGGGATTGCGCGGGGTCGTCAACACTTTGCCAATGGCAACCTCTCCTCCTTCCTCGGATAAGAGAAAAATGTCAGTAAAAGTTCCACCGATGTCCACGCCGACGCGATAAGTCTGCTGCTTCATGGCGGGCACTATACAAAGGAAGCGGTCGGCTGTCAGCAATCGGCGATCAGCGGAAGAGTAGAATAGCGTGAACTAAAAGGATAACTTGCCTAAGAAAGGACACAGGGATGCGGCAGAATCGACATTATGGTGGGGGGGGGCAAAGGCAGCACAGCAACCGTGGGCGGCAAGCGCCTGACAACCGGCGCAAGCGTACTGCGCGAGATGGCGCGCCTGCTCCCTCGGCTGCCTTACAAGAGTTTCAAGCGCGCGTGGCCATCGCGCCTCAGCGCAAAATCCCGCTGGCCGGTCCTGAGGCTCCCTTGACGCTGCGCGTGCTGGATCTGCTCTGCCCGGTCGGGTTTGGCCAACGAGCTTTGATTCTGGCCCCTCCCAGGACGGGGAAGACCACATTTTTGAAAGATCTGTGTCATGGCGTGGCTGCCGGCGCGCCGGAGGCAGTTCTTTACTGTCTGCTGGTTGATGAACGGCCGGAAGAAGTCACGGATTTTCGTCGTTCGGTCAAGGCCGAGGTCTTTGCGTCTTCCAATGATCGCCCTCTTGAAGAGCATTTGGCCGTGGCCGCCACCTGCCTAGAACGCGCCGTGACTGATGCCCTGGCCGGTCGCGATGTCGTCGTCGTGGTGGACTCGCTCACGCGCCTGGCGCGCGCGCATAACCTGAATACCCAGACCGGACGTACCATGAGCGGCGGTGTGGATGCCAATGCTCTGGAGATGCCCAAGCGCTTTTTCGGAGCAGCCAGACAGTTAGAGGGCGGAGGCTCGCTCACCATCATTGCCACCACGCTCATCGACACCGGGAGCCGTATGGACGAAGTGATCGCGCAAGAGTTCAAGGGCACGGGAAACATGGAGATCGTGCTTAACCGCCGTCTGGCCGATCGCCGCATCTTTCCCGCCATCGACATTCCTGCCTCAGGCACGCGCAAGGAGGAGCAGCTTCTTGATCCGGCTGCGCTGAAAGCCGCGCATCTACTGCGCCGCCGCATTGCTGAACTCACGGTGGTGGAAGGCACGAAGTCCTTGCTCAGCCTGTTCGAGCGGATACCGACGAACGAAGCGTTGGTGGCGGAACTGAGCGGCGCTTGAGGACGAAAGCTGCCACTCACTGCCTGAGAGCACGCCGAACGCGTTCGCCGATTCCTCTGAGCCGGGGCACTGGTTCGTTGGTGAAAACGAAGCGGACGAACTGCTCTCCGTTTTTGACTCCCCAATTGACCATCGGCGTCGCCGCGATCCGCCCGCTTTCCATCAACAGAGTTGCAGCCTGCTCGCCGCTGTGTCCCATTGCGCCAACGTCGAGCAACACGGACCAGCCTCCCGCGGCTGACCGTAACGGCAGACCCGCGAGTTCCGCTAGGTGGGGTCCGTCATGACGACTTCATCGCCCACATTCAGCAAGGCAAGCAAGGTGATCAGACAGCCGCTCAACCCGCCGGCGGTAATGAGACATTGACTGTTTGCGTCATACTCGACACCCGACAAGCGGCGGACATGCCTGGCAGCAACACTCCGTAGCTCGTGCTGGCCGAGAAATGGCAGATAGCTGTTGACCTCGTCTTTGGCGACTGCTGCCTTGGTAGCCTGCAAGGCCGCAGCGGGCGGTGGCAGATCCGTATCGAGGTTTTCCAGGCGTAACAGATCCGGGTATTTCTTTGCCGCCGCGTCGGCGGCTGCTCCCATGCGGTCCACCGCAATCCCCGGCACCTCGCGGAGCCGCTCAACCCTTGCGTGCCTCTTCGCCACCTCCAGAGTTCCTGTCTTTTGTCCTGAGTCGAGTCGAATTCAGCTCTGTCGCGAGCGCCGATCCACGTTCAGCGCCGCTTCGCGCAGCGCCTCGGGTAGAGTGGGATGCGCATGCATGGTTCGAGCAATGTCCTCAGCGGCAGCGCCGAATTCCATTGCCATTACCGCTTCAGCGATGAGATCCGAGGCGCGCGGGCCGACGATATGAATGCCAAGCACGCGGTCGCTCTTGGTCTCGGCAATCACCTTGACCATCCCCTCGGCTTCGTCCATGCACCGGGCACGACCATTGGCCAGGAAAGAGAAGGTTCCCACTCGATAGTCGATGCCCGCCGCCTTGGTCGCTTCTTCGGAGAGACCGACCGTGGCGACCTCGGGCCAGGTATACACTACGCCGGGGATGACATCATAATTCACATGCCCGGCCTGGCCGGCCAGCCGTTCCGCCAATGCTACGCCTTCTTCTTCGGCTTTATGGGCGAGCATGGGACCAGCGATCACGTCGCCAATTGCGTACACACCGGGGATATTAGTTTGATAGTGTTTGTCCACTACGATGCGCCCGCGTTCGTCAAAGGCGACTCCCACCTCGGCGGCGCCGAGTCCCGCGGTGTACGGTTTGCGGCCGACGGCGACGAGCACACGGTCCGCTGTCAGCTCGTTTCGCTGCCCCTTGTCGTTCTCGACCGTCAACGTCACCTGCCCGTCTTGCACGCCGCCCTGAGTGACGCGAGCGCCCAGGATGAAGGTAAACCCTTGCTTAGTCAGCGCACGTTGCAACGCCGAGGCGATCTGCGCGTCGGTTCCGGGGATCAAGCGGGGTAAAAGTTCGACGACGGTCACCTTGGCGCCCAGCCGCAGCCAGACCGATCCTAACTCCAGACCGATGGCTCCTCCACCGATGACAACTAGATGTTGCGGCACCTCGGGCAGAGAGAGGGCTTCGGTGGAGCTGATAATACGGTCGCCATCGAAAGAGAGAGAAGGAAGCGCGATCGGCTCACTGCCGGTGGCAATGACAATCGCATTCGCCTGAACAAGCTGTTGCGTACCATCATTCGCCGTGATTTCGACAGTGTGCGGGTCGCGAAAACGCGCCTGCCCTTCCCAGTGTGAGACTTTATTCTTCTTGAACAGCCCGACAATACCCTGAGTGAGGCCTTTCACCACCGTGTCTTTGCGGCTCATCATTGTCGGCAAATCCAACCGGAGCCCGTCGCACCCAATGCCATGGTGCGCGAATTTGTTCTGCGCCTGGGAAAACCACTCGCTGGAATCGAGGAGCGCCTTACTCGGGATGCAGCCGATATTGAGGCAAGTGCCGCCGAGCGTCGGCATCTTTTCGACACAGGCCACACGCAGACCCAGTTGTGCGGCGCGAATCGCGCCCACATACCCGCCCGGACCTGCGCCGATGATCAGTACGTCGAAACGTTGTAAATCAGCCATGCTTTTGCTCTGTCAGGCTTTTCTTTATCTCTGTAGTGTGCGCCATGCGCACGAGATCAACTGTGGCGTGCGCGCAGCGCACGCTACGCAATTTTCAATTCGCAATAGTCGTTACAATCCCAGCAGCATCCGCGCCGGATCTTCGACACAGTCCTTGATCCGGCGCAGAAACAACACCGCCTCGCGTCCATCGACGATGCGATGGTCATAGGACAGCGCGACATACATCATCGAACGCACGACTACCTCATCGTTGGGACCAACCACCGGTCGCTTCTCGATTTTGTGCATGCCGAGAATGCCGCTTTGCGGAGGATTGAGGATCGGTGTGGACAAGAGGGAACCGTAGACGCCACCATTACTGATGGTGAAGGTGCCGCCGGTCAGTTCTTCCACCTTGATCTTGCCCGCCCTGGCACGTTGGCCGAGTTCAGCCAATTCGCTCTCGATCTCAGCCATGCTCTTTTTGTCTACGTCGCGGATGACCGGCACGAGCAAGCCTTGCTCCGTGCCGACGGCGATACCCAAGTCATAGTAGTTTTTGTAGATGATGTCCTCGCCGCGGATTTCCGCGTTGATCGCCGGAAAGGCGCGTAACGCCTCCACGCTGGCCTTGGCGAAGAACGACATGAAGCCGAGCGACACCCCGAAACGTCCCTTGAACGTGTCGTTGTACTTGGCACGCAGGGAGAGAGCCGCAGTCATGTCGATCTCATTGAAAGTAGTCAGAATTGCCGCGGTATGTTGTGCCTGCACCAGGCGTTCGGCAATACGCTTGCGGATACGGCTCATGGGTTCACGCCGCTCGCGCGACTCGGTTCCCTCGATCACACGCGGGCTCACCGCCGGACGCACTGCCGGAGCAGGAGCGCTTGACGGGACCGCTACGGGTCGCGGTCGTGCCTGCCCCTGCGCAGGGGCAGGTTCTTGCGGTGTGTTCGCCTCAAGGTGTTGCAGCACGTCTCCCTTGGTCAGACGCCCGCCCCGTCCGGTGGCAGCGACTTCAGTCGGGTTCACTGCATGTTCTTCGACCAAGCGGCGTACTGCCGGACTCAGGGGCGCAACGGCCGTAGGCGCTGGCGCCGCCGTGGGTCGCAGCGGCGCAGCCGGAGTTGCGCTCGGGCGCGGTGTCGCCGTCTGCGCCGCGCCGCCCGGGGTCACGCGGCCGATCGTCTCGCCGATCTCCACTTTTTCTCCCTCGCCCTTGAAGATCTCACTCAACACCCCGGACTCGGGAGCGACCAATTCCATGGTCGCTTTATCGGTCTCGATTTCTACAATGACTTCATCGCGCTCAACCGCCTCGCCGGCGGTCTTGAGCCAACGCAGGATCGTCGCTTCAGTGATCGATTCGCCTAAGGCGGGGATGGTGATGTCGATGGTCATGTCTGTCCTCGGGGTGTGGTCAATAATTAACCGGTAGGGGCAGGCCTCCGTGTCTGCCCTTGCCTGGGGGCAACCACAGGGGGTTGCCCCTACAATAAGAAGATTCTCTATATCGCCAACGCTTGCTCGAGTAATGCCGCCTGTTCTTGCTGATGGATTTTCTGCGAGCCTACGGCCGGTGCCGCTTGCGGATTGCGCCCGGCGTAGCGCAATGACTGGCCGGGCCGCAACAAGGTCGGCACGCGCTCGTATATAAAACTCCACGCGCCCATGTTGTGAGGTTCTTCCTGGACCCATACGACGTCCGTCGCGCGTTCATACCGGGCGAGGATCTCAGTCAACTCTTCAGTGGGAAACGGATAGAGTTGTTCGAGGCGGATAATGGCTATATCTGCTCGCCCGCGCCGCTCCCGCTCGGCGAGGAGATCGTAGTAGACCTTGCCGCTGCACAGCAGCAGTCGCGTGACCTGTCGGGGATCGAGATTGGTGGTCTCGCCCAAGACTTCGTGAAACGCGCCTTCGGCTAGGTCGGTTACCGACGAAACGGCTAGACGGTGACGCAAGAGACTCTTGGGAGTCATTACCACCAGCGGCTTGCGGAAATTGCGCTTCATCTGTCGTCGCAAGAGGTGAAAGAACTGCGCTGGAGTGGTGCAATACGCCACCTGGATATTGTCTTCGGCACAGAGTTGCAGATACCGCTCCAGCCGAGCGCTGGAATGCTCAGGCCCCTGGCCCTCGTAGCCGTGCGGCAACAGCAAGACCAATCCGCTCATGCGTTGCCACTTGGCCTCGGCACAGGCGAGGAACTGATCGATAATGATCTGGGCGCCGTTGGCGAAGTCGCCAAATTGGGCCTCCCAGATCGCCAGGGTATCAGGGTCATCCAGGCTGTAGCCAAATTCAAAGCCCATAACGGCGAACTCGGACAGCGGGCTGTTGTAGACGCTGAAGCTTGCTTGCCCTTCGCGCAACTGACTCAGCGGCACGTGGTGGACACCAGTGTCGTAATCGACCAGGACGGCGTGACGATGGCTAAAGGTGCCGCGTTCCGAGTCCTGCCCGCTCAAGCGCACGGCCGCGCCTTCACACACCAGCGTGCCATAGGCGAGCAGTTCAGCCAGTCCCCAGTCAATCGGGCCGTTGTTGAGCACAGCGTCAGTGCGCGCCTGGAGTAGCTTTCCCATCTTGGGGTTGAGGGTGAAATCCTCCGGCACGGCCGCCAGCCGGCGGGCGATGTATTCGAGCAAATCACGCCGCACGTGCGTATCAACGTGACCGTTATCACCACGAGTGAATCCTTCCCATACGCCACCTAAGGTATCCGGCGGCGTGGCCGGCGGGTTACTCTTGACCGTGTCCAGGGCACTTTGCAGCCGCTGCTTGAAGCTGCGCTCGATCGTCGCCACCTCCTCGGCACTCAGTTCGCCGCGGTCGAGCAGCCGCTCACGGTAGAGCCAGGCGACATGCGGGTGACCTTTGATCGCGCGATACATACGCGGTTGGGTGAAGCTCGGCTCGTCGCCCTCATTATGGCCGTGCCGGCGATAACACCACATGTCGATCACTACATCGCGTTTGAAGGTTTGGCGGTACTCCATGGCCAAAATGGCGACGCGAACGACCGCTTCAGTATCATCACCGTTCACATGGAAAATTGGCGCCTGGATCGCCTTGGCGATATCCGAGGCATACGGTCCGGAGTGTCCATCCTCGGGGTTGGTGGTAAAGCCGATCTGGTTATTGGCAATGACGTGGATGGTGCCGCCGGTGCTGTAGCCGCGTAAACGCGAGAGGTTGAGCGTTTCCGCTACCACCCCCTGACCGGCAAAGGCCGCGTTGCCGTGAATCAGCAGCGGCACGACGCGCGACCGCTCCTTGTCTTCGGCTCGGTCCTGTTTGGCGCGCACTCGCCCTTCGACCACCGGGTTGACCGCTTCTAGATGGCTGGGGTTGGCAGTCAGGGTGAGATGTACCGACTCACCACTGCGAGTGACATGATCGGCCGAGAACCCCAGATGGTACTTGACGTCGCCCGTGCCCATCATCAGAGAAGGATCGACGTTTCCCTCGAACTCGGAAAAGATCGCCTCGTAGGATTTGCCCAGAGTGTTCGCCAGGACGTTCAACCGGCCGCGATGAGGCATGCCGATCACGACCTCCTGGACCCCTTGCGCCGCGCCATGTTCGATCATGAGGTCAAGGAGAGGAATCAAGGCCTCGGCTCCTTCGAGCGAAAAACGTTTGTGGCCGACGAACTTAGTGTGCAGGAAGACCTCGAAAGTCTCCGCCCCGTACAGTTTGGTCAGCATGGCGCGTTTCGTGTCGAGCGTCAGTGAGACCTGGTAACGTTTGTTCTCCACGCGCTCCTGAATCCATTGCCGTTGCAGTGGGTCCTGGATGTGCATGTACTCGATACCGACCGTGCCACAGTAGGTTTCGCGCAAAGTCGAGAGAATCCCGCGCAGGGTCAGCGCCGGCATGCCGAACAGGCGACCGACACTGAATTCCTTGCTCAGGTCATCGCGGGTGAAGCCATAATAGCCGGGGTCGAGTTCGGGATGGCTCCGCTTGGGCGCGATTCCGAGCGGGTCGAGTTCCGCGTCGAAATGGCCGCGCACGCGATAGGCATTGATAAGCTGAAGCACGCGCGCCTGCTGCTCGATATCAGCGACCGCAGTAGCTTGATCCACTGCCTCTTGCGGCTGCGGGGGCGGAGCGCTCGTCACCAGGCGCGAAAAATAGTCGCGCCATTCCTCGCCGACCGTGTTCGGGTCAGTAAGATACTGATTGAACAAGGCCTCGACAAACTGGGCGTTGTCGCTCACCAACAGCGAAGATCCCGCCACCGCGTCGTCTATGCCATTTGCCTTTTCCATCATTGCCGATTGCGCATCACGAGTTGCAGATTGCAGACTTGTCATTCTACCTCTACCACCATTTCAATCTCTACGGCGATGCCGAAGGGAAGCTGCTGCATGCCCACCGCCGAGCGAGCATGCCGGCCAGGTTCGCCGTACAAGGCTACCAAGAGATCGGAAGCGCCGTTGATGACTTTCGGTTGATCGGGGAAGTCTTCCGTGCAGTTGACGAATCCCAGAACCTTCACGATGCGGCGGACCTTGTCAAGGTCGCCGATCACTCCTTTGATTGATTGGAGAATGTTCAGCATTACCTGTTTGGCGGCCTCGTAGCCTTGCTCGACGGTCAGATCCCTTCCCAGCTTGCCGCGAATGTACTCGATCTTGCCGTCCTTCACGAAGGCCGGACCGTGGCCGGAGACAAACAAGAGATTGCCGGACCGCACGGCAGGCACATAGTTGGCGACCGGCGCCGGTGATGGCGGCAACGACAGGCCCATCTCTCCGAGTTTTTTTTCAACTTCCATTTTTGTTCTCCTCTTTCCGAATCCGGGTAGGGTAGGTACCACCTACCAAGCCTGTTTATTACTTTCAGGCAAATCTCTTGGTTATGCAATCCGCGGACACCTGGTGGGCCATGCCCACCCTACGGACAGTCTCCTCGCTAATCCGCAATCCGTAATTGGCCGTCACCATTGCCTCGCGCACGATTCGAGCGCCGCTTTGCCTCTTTGTGTCAGCCACAGATGCAGGTGTTCGGTCGCTTCGACCACTAGCAGCTTCCTCTCAATGAGAAGATCCACGGCGCGCAACAAGTCTTGATGGGGATACTGAGCCAGGAAACGAAAGCCCGGTAGAGCTGTGCGCCAAGAAGAAGAACGAGTACCCAGGTCGGTAGTCCCGCGCAAGAAATGCACGACTCCAGAGCG
>JBGPOI010000102.1:0-12087 GCA_041487975.1 Binatia bacterium
AGCAAAGGACAGCGGCGGTGGAGCAAGTCGCGGGTCGCGCGCATCAAGGATATCCATACGCCAGCGGCAGCAGCCCACCGCGCCGTAGTACGGCAATCTTGTGAGCAGCAATCTTATCGTTCCGGGCTTTGCCCCCGTGGCGGGCCTTCATATAGAGAGCGTGGCCCAAGACAAAGATTTCAATGGCTTACGATCCTTGTGTATAAAGATGAGGCGGGGGTGTTAGGTGCTCAAATGCAACCTTGAAGGAGGACGGCATGAATGAATCCCAGAGTAGAAGCGTGTGGGGGAGCGGTGCTGCCTATGAGCCGTATGTCGGACGCTGGAGCCGTCTGGTCGCACGTGAATTTCTTAAGTGGCTCGCCATTCCTTCTTCAGCCCGATGGCTAGATGTCGGTTGTGGGACCGGGGCCTTGAGCGAGATGATCCTGGCGCAGGCTTCACCAGCGGGAATGCACGGCATCGATCCTTCGGAGGGCTATCTGGCTCGCGCGCGCGAACAAGTGCGTGATCCGCGTGTTCACTTTGAGGTGGGGGATGCTCGGCAGTTGCCAGTGGCAAACGCAGCGTATGATGTGGTAGTGGCCGGCTTGGTCCTGAACTTCATTCCTGACCTCAAAGCAGGCATGGCCGAGATGGTCCGGGTCACCAAGCCTGGGGGCACGGTCGCCGCTCGCATGGCGGCTGGCTCTGTCGTCACCGCGCCCGGGGAAAACCCAAGTCCGTACCGGCCGACCAATCGACCAATCTCGTAGAGAAGTCAGGAAACGAAAGCATGCAGCAACATACCTTCCAATGAAAACTGCTCTAACCACACCGGCATGCCGCCGCTGACGGGAGAATGGTAGGAACGTGGCGCTATCCGACGAGATCGAACAGCAGACCAAGATCATCGGCCGGGAGATTTTTTCCCGCTTGAAGACTGAATCGCCTTCGGTGTTTCACTTCGCGTGGTGGGATGAAAAAATTCTCGATTGGTGCATGCGCGATGAGACGCTCAAAGTGCAAATGTTTCGATTCATTGACGTGCTCCCCATGCTCAAGACCGGCGAACAGGTTGCTCGCCATCTACAGGAGTATTTTCTCGATCATGCGGAAATCTTTCCCATCGCCGTACAATGGGGGCTGAACTTCGCCTCACACCGTTCATCTGCTGCGCGCGCGGTCGCGCTAGCGGTGCGGCGCAATGCCTCCCGCATGGCCCAGCGTTTCATTGCTGGGGCGAGTGCGGCTGAAGCCTTGACCGCCATCCGTAAGCTGCGCCGCCAGAGGCTGGCTTTTACCCTGGATCTTCTCGGTGAAGCCATACTCAGTGAGGAGGAAGCCGCAGCCTATCAGCAATGCTACCTCGACCTCCTCACTTCGCTCGCTACCGCCGCCAGAAGCTGGGAGCCGATAGAACTGATTGATACTGACCATGCGGGGCCGATCCCCCGGGTCAATGTTTCCCTCAAACTCACTGCCTTATACTCACAGTTCGATGCGATTGATCCTGAGCGGAGCGCCGCCCGCGTCAAAGAACGGTTGCGACCCCTGTTCCGCACTGCCAAAGAGGTAGGCGCCTTCGTGACGGTGGATATGGAGCAGTATCGCTACAAGGATCTCACCTTGTGCGTCTTCAAGGAGATCCTGGAGGAAGACGAGTTCCGCACCTGGCCGCAGGCGGGCATCGTGCTCCAAGCTTATCTGCGCGAGACCGAGCAGGACCTGCGCGATCTGCTCACCTGGGTTAAGACCCGTGGTACTCCTATCGGCGTGCGCCTGGTACGGGGTGCTTACTGGGATTATGAGACCGTGATCGCCCGTCAGCGTCACTGGCCGGCCCCGGTCTTTGCCCGCAAATGGGAAACTGACCGCAACTTTGAGCGGCTGGTGATCAGCCTGTTGGAGCAGTATCAATGGCTGCGGCCGGCGATCGCGACCCACAACGTCCGCTCCATTGCCTACGCCTTGGCTGTCTCCCAGCGTCTGGACCTGCCCGAACGCACTCTTGAGTTGCAGATGCTGTACGGCATGGGCGACGCGATCAAAGCCGTGCTGGTGCAACTGGGACAGCGCTTGCGCGTGTATGCGCCGTTTGGCGAACTCATCCCGGGCATGGGCTACCTGGTGCGGCGCCTGCTGGAGAACACTTCCAACGATTCCTTCCTACGCCACAGCTTTGTCGAGCACGTCGCCGTGGACGCACTGCTGCAGAGTCCGGAAGAAGAGCGGCTGCATGATCCTGGCGCGTCAGCAGACGACCGGTCGCTTAACGATGACGCGTTTCACAACGAGCCGGAACTAGACTTCGCGCAGGAGGAGAACCGCCGTCATTTCTCGGACGCGCTTGCCTCCGTGCGGCAGCAACTCGGCCGCACTTATCCGCTGGTGGTTAACGGAGAGGAGATCTTTCCCGATAGCGAGATCGTCTCGCGCAACCCTTCACACCCGGACGAGATTGTCGGCCGGGTCGCGCGGGCAGGCATTGCCGAAGCCGAGCAGAGCGTTACGACTGCCTGGCAAGTGCTGCCAGACTGGCGTGCGACCCCAGCAGCGGAGCGAGCAGACTTTCTCTTTCGTGCCGCCGCAGCCATGCGTGACCGCCGCGCCGAGTTGGCGGCCTGGGAAGTGATCGAGGCTGGGAAGCCTTGGCGTGAGGCGGATGCGGATGTGTGTGAGGCGATTGATTACCTGATATACTATGGCCGCGAGATGCTGCGGCTTGCGCCTGCCCGCCAGCTTGATGATCTGCCTGGTGAGGTCAATGCCTATATGTATCAACCCCGCGGCGTGGTGGTAGTCATCGCTCCGTGGAACTTTCCTCTGGCGATCCTCACCGGCATGACCGCGGCGGCCCTGGTGGCGGGCAACACCGTCATTATGAAGCCGGCCGAACAGACCGCGGTCACCGCCGCCAAGCTTATGGAGATCTTGAGGCGCGTCGGTCTGCCTGCCGGGGTGCTGGCCTACCTGCCCGGCCTGGGTGAAGAAGTGGGTGAGTATCTGGTGGCCCATCCACGCACCAACCTCATCGCCTTCACCGGCTCATTGGCAGTGGGTTTGCGCCTCAATGCACTGGCCGCTCAGACGGTCGCGGGTCAGCGCGGCATCAAGAAAGTGATCGCCGAGTTGGGAGGGAAGAATGCTATCATTGTGGACGACGACGCGGACCTAGACGAGGCCGTGATTGGGACCGTCGCGTCCGCATTCAGCTACGCCGGGCAGAAATGTTCGGCCTGCTCGCGAGTGATCGTCCTGGAGCAGGTCTACGATCTGTTCCTCAGGCGCTTGGTTGAGGCGACGCGAAACCTTCACCTCGGTCCGGCTGAGGACGCGGGAACGTTCGTGCCACCACTGATCGACGACGAAGCCAGGCAGAAAGTGCGCCATTACCTCGCCGTCGCCCAGAGTGAAGGGCGTATCGTTTTGCAGATGGAGGAACCGGCGGAAGGGTACTTCGTGGGACCGGTAATTGTTGTGGATGTCTCTCCTCAGGCCGTCATTGCTCAGGAGGAAATCTTCGGCCCGGTGCTGGCCGTCCTCAAAGCGCGAGACTTCGACGAAGCCGTGGAGATAGCGTCGGGCACTCCCTCCGCCCTGACCGGCGGCCTCTATTCTCGCAGCCCTGCCCACATTGAGCGGGCACGACAAGATTTGCGCGTGGGCAATCTTTACATCAACCGTAAGATCACCGGCGCCCTAGTCGGCCGTCAGCCCTTCGGTGGCCTGGGGCTCTCGGGCATCGGCTCCAAAGCCGGTGGTCCAGATTACCTTCTCCAATTTCTGGAGCCGCGCACGATCACCGAGAATACGTTGCGTCGGGGGTTCGCACCCAAAGGTGACGAGGGGAATAGTCATTAGAGATGCTCTCGGTTCCCTCTCCCGGTTTTTTCAGTCTGGCACGGGACGGCGGGGAATAGGCGCATTCTTTTTAAGTTTTCTTGCTCGCTGCCGAAGGTTCAGCTAGAGACAGAGAGACGCTCGATAAAGGCAAACCATTCGAAAGAGTGGGACGCAAAGCCACTGGCCTAAGTCTCGCCTAGGCGGGATAAGGTCGCAGAGCTGCCGGCGAACATAGCACCTCCTCGGGGTCGTGTTCTGCCACGGCTAGGTCAGAGGATCTTATGGCGAATGGAAGGAAGCAACGATTGCTTCCCGCGCAGGTTGTCTGTGATTGGAGGTGCCTTCATGCCACTGGATGGTTTTTTCCCTAAACTGGCCAAACCCTGTTTCCCTCTTTTCCGCCTCTTTACTGTCGCGGCGTTGGTGCTTTTAGGAGCACGAGGGGCTGGGGCCACAGTCTATCAAGGCTTTGGCGCCACTACCTTGGGAGGCGCTCACGGTGCTATTGTTCACGTCACTAACCTCAACGATGCCGGCCCCGGCAGCCTGCGGGCGGCGCTGTCAAAGGGCAATCGCACCGTCGTCTTCAATGTGGGCGGCAACATAGCACTCTCCAGTCAGATCTCAGTGAAAGGCGCGTTTGTTACTATTGACGGCTTCACGGCTCCGCCTCCCGGAATCACGTTAAGCAACGCCGGGCTCAGGATTACCGGCGATGCCGTGGCGCATGATGTCATCGTGCGGGGCATTCGCATACGGAACGCCATAGGAGATGGTATCACCATCCGCGACAACACGTACAATATCGTCGTTGACCACGTCTCCATCCAGGGGGCGAGCGACGGGAGCATCGATATCACCCGGGGCGCGTTCGATGTAACGATCCAGTGGTCGATTTTGGCCGAGAATATCCCGGATCATAACTTCTTGTCCTTGGTGGACTACCAAGCGCTGCGGGTCACCTTCCATCACAATCTCTTTGTGAAGGGGCAAAGCCGCGCTCCGCAGTCGGGGTGGGATCCGACCCTAGCCACCACATCCCCCGACACTGTTACCGACATCCGCAATAACCTGATCTGGGACTTCATTGACTACGGCACTCTGATGAAGAATAACACGCAAGCGAACGTAGTGCGGAACTTTTACTATTCTTCGACCCAACCCCGCGCTGACAGGGCGCTCCGCGTGAATAGCGGAGGGCAAGTCTATGCTCAGGGAAACTATAGCCTCAACGGAGCCAACGTGGACAGCCAAGGCAACAACGGACAACCCTTCCTTGCCACTCCCGTAGACACGACCGATGCGTGTACTGCGGCCCAGCAAGTGGTGGCCCAGGTGGGAGTCCGACCGCTGGATGCCACCGACCAGCAGTATCTTTCTACGATCGTGCTGCCGTCGGCCCCCTGCGCAGGCAGTGCGGCTAGCAAGACGGCTGAGATAGCGACTAAGAAGGCCGCGCCAAGACGGCTGAGATAGCGACTAAGAAGGCCGCGCCAAGACGGCTGAGATAGCGGCTAAGAAGGCCAACAAGGCGGCTGGCAGCCGTAATCTTTGCCAAAACGAGCCGTCAGCTCCAAATGGAAACAAAAGAATCTTTGCGAGCTGACGGCCGAAGGTTAATTTTCTCTACGACGCCACCACGGGATTCTCCAACACTCCCACCTTTTCCACCTCGATCCGCACCGTGTCGCCCGGCTTGAGGAAGCGCGGCGGGTTGCGGAATAAGCCTACGCCGGCCGGCGTGCCGGTGGAGATCACATCCCCAGGCTCCAAGGCGAAGATGTGCGAAAGGTAGTCGATGAGGTAATTCACGTCGAAGATGAGGTACCGGGTGTTGGAGTGTTGCATCTCCTCACCACTCACGACCGTGCGGATGTCGAGAACGTGCGGGTCGGGCACCTCGTCACGCGTGACGATCGACGGCCCCAACGGCGCGAAGGTGTCGAACGACTTACCGGCGGTCGGGCTGCTGCGTTGCTGGTAGTCGCGACTACTGACATCGTTACAAATTGTGTAGCCGGCCACATAAGCGAGCGCATCCTTGCTGGGCACATCCTTAGCGCGCTTGCCGATCACCACCGCCAGTTCGCCTTCGAAATCCACCATATTGGTCACCAGCGGAATGCGGATCGACTCGCCCAGGGCGATCACCGCGGACACGGCCTTGGTGAAAATCATGGGATACTTGGGTTTTTCGCGTCCCCCCTCAGCCGCATGGTCAGCATAGTTGAGGCCGATGCCGATAATCTTGCCCGGCCGCGGCACGGGCGCCAACAGGCGCACGGCGGTGAGAGCGATGGCGGATCCTCCCTTCGCCATCGCTTCTCTTGCCTTGGCCAAGCCCGCGTCTCCTTGTTGCAGGAAGGCCAGCATGTCCGCCGGTAAAGCGCCGCCGGAGGCGGTGGGGAGATCGGTGATCCCGGCGTTAGTCAGGGCGCCGATACTGCGTTGACCGTTTCGCTCATAGGTGACGAGTCGCATAGCGATTCTCCTTTTGTGCTATAGATCTTGACTTGCAAGATCTTGTACCACACTTGATAAGGGCAGGGCGAGAGAGAAGCGCAGGGGTGAGGGAGACACATGATGAAGCGAGGTATTCCGGTCTTGCTGATGGTCTTGAGTATGGCCGTCTTTCTTCCCTCCCTCCCTTTCATGTCGGTCTTCATCGGCCATGATGCCCTGGAGGGGATGCGCCTGCGCGAGATGTTGGAGACGGGCAACTGGTTTTTCCCCGAGGTGCTGCGCAAGCCGCCACTCTACTACTGGCTAAGCGGCATAGTCGCGCGGCTTCACGGCGGAGCGGTGGACGCCCTCGCTTTGCGTCTGCCCTCGGCCCTGCTGGCTGGCTTGGGAGTGATGGTCGTGTTCGGCTTGGGCCGGCACGCTGCCACCCCGGCCGGGGGTGCGCTAGCGGGTGTGATTCTCCTCACTTCCCTCCTCTATGTTCAACAAGGGCACAGTATCCGCCCTGATATGGCGCTGTGCTTCTTCATCACTTGCAGTCTCTTGTTGTTCTTTTCCGTCTATACACACTCCTGGCGAGATGGGAGAGGGAAGGCCTGGTCTCCCGTGCTGTTTGCCTGTTCTCTGGCTTTGGCTCTCCTCAGTAAGGGGCCTGCGGGCGTTATCTTGGTGCTGCTGCCGCTTGTCGCGTTCCTCGTTTGGCGTCGTGATTTGTCGGGGGCCTGGCCCTTACTGCGACCGGGGCCGGTGATCACATTTAGTGTGCTTGGTGGTGGGTGGTATGTGAGTGCGCTGTGGGGCGCAGGAGAAGACTTTTGGCACACCCAAATCATGGAAGAAAACGTGTCGCGCTTTGTCGGCGGGATCGACAAGATGTCTCCCTTCTATTACGCGAGTCCCCTCTTGGTCAGGTTTGCCCCGTGGACTCTCTTCCTGCCGGCCGCGCTGTGGCGGGCGTTCAAAGAAAAGGCGGAGGGGCCGGTTTTTCTCGCCCTGTGGTGGCTTGCCGTCGTGCTCTTTTTTCAGATGTCTGCTTACAAGCGCACCCACTACCTGCTACCGGCGCAGCCCGCCTCGGCCCTCCTGGTGGGCTGGTGGCTGGCGACTCAATTTTCTCCCGCGGCAGCAGCCGTCAAACGCTGGCGGTGGTGGAGGCCTGGCGTCGTGTTGCTCGCCGTGGTTGCCGTCTTGCTGGCGACAGCAGGGTTGCTCGTGTTGTGGGGAACGCAAGAAAAGGGACCACTCTCGTGCGGCTGGCTGCTTTCTTGTGTCGCGCGCGAGACTCCGGAGCAGATTGCCTTGTACTGCCACTGGCTGTCTACGCACCTCTGGGGCGGTCTGGCCTGGTGGGGCCTTTTGCTGTTGTGTCTCTTTTCCCTCGTGTGGTCTCTGGCCCAGGTCCGTCTGGAACGAGCACTTGCCTGGCTGAGCGTGGCCTTGCTCCTCGTCTACAGCAGTCTCTATCCCTCGTGGCTGGTGGTCACCAGTCGGGCGGAATCGCCGCAAGCGTTTGTCCGCGGCATCGTGGACCAGATTGGATCAGGAGGGCAGGTCGCCTTCATCAATCCTTTTGCCGAGAAAGGACTTCCGGTCGTGTTCGCTCTACAAGAGCAGGTGCGAGTGACAGAGGTGCGGTGGCCCTGGGAGACACCGCCGCCGCCTTTGCCGACAGGGTACTATTTGGTCTCGGATGATAGGCGAGCAGAGGTAACGTCTCAGGCCGCAGGCACCTGGTCCGAACTGTTACGAGACACCGGTGCGCCCAGTTGGCCGCTGGCATTGTTCTTTTACACGGCGCCGGAGGGGCCGGCGATCGTGCACCCCTACAATTCTCGCAGCTTGCTTCGTTCTACCTTCCCCATGACGTTGCGGGGAATGGCAGCGAGGAAACGATACAGGCGCGGGCGTTTGTAGGGCGCCAGATCGCGTTCGGCTCTGGCGCGCAGGCGCTGTTCGAGGGCGACCGTGTCTTCTCCCATCCGTGGGGCGATAAAAGCCGCGATGCGCTCGCCCAAGTCCGGATCGGGCACGCCGGCGACCGCGCATTCCGCCACGCCGGCTTCGGTTTCGAGCACGACTTCGACTTCTCCAGGAGTGACATTGGTGCCGCCGACGATGATCAACTCCTTGAGGCGGCCGAGAATCGACAAATAGCCGTCGGCGGAAAACGCGCCGAGATCGCCGGTGCGAAACCAGCCGTCATGAAAAGCCGCAGCCGTAGCTTCCGGATTATGCCAGTAGCCGCCAAAGACGTTGGGGCCGCGCACCCAGATCTCGCCAGTCTCACCCTCCGCCAGTCGTTGCCGCGTCTGTGGATCAAAGATCCCCACTTCTATACCAGCAAGCGGAAGGCCTACGCTGCCGGGTTTCTGCACTCCGCGCCGAGGATTGGATGTATTGATCGCCGTCTCCGTCAGGCCATAACGCTCGACCGGTGTGAAGCCGAACCGTTCTTGAAAACGGCGGAAGGTCTCCGGCGAAAGCGGCGCCGAACCACAGGTGAACAGGCGCATCGAGGAGAGCGAGGCAAGAAGGGGCTTAAGTCCCTTGTCTGTATCCATCACTTCAACCATGCGATGGTACATCGTCGGCACCCCCATGAATACGCTAAGGCGCTGCGATCCCAACGCGCGCAAGACGACTGCCGGATCAAAACGTTCCAGCAAGACTGCGGCATTGCCGACATAGAGGGTGCCGTACAGGCCCAACCCCAAGCCATGCAGATGGTGAGGGGGCAGGGCATGCAGTAGACGGTCGTCTTCGTGCATCTCCCAGGTCTCGACCAGCAGCGCCTGCAAATTGGAGCGCAGATTGTGATGCGTAAGGCCCACGCCCTTAGGCGTACCGGTAGTGCCGCTGGTAAACAAGAGCAGCGCCAGGTCAGCGTCGCTGCGGGCGACGGGCTCGGGTCCAGGCTGGCTCGCGGCCAGCACATCGGCGAGCCGGACAGTCGGTGCTGGCAAGTTTTCTGCCTGACCGGCGATCCACCACGGGCCTTGAACTGCCGCGGTGATTTCCGGCGAGCGGGTGACGGTCTCGGGATGGGTGATCGCCAGCCGCACCTCGGCGCGCGCCAGCACGGCCGTGGTCTCACGCGCAGTGAGCGCCGGATTGAGCGGAACGATGCCTGCTCCCACGCCCAGTACCGCCAAGTGGGCGGTGACCAGACCCGCGGACTTGCCCAAGGAGACGGCGACGCGATCACCCGGACCGACGCCTGCGGCTTGGAGGGCAGCCATCCAGTGTGAGGCGTCTTGCAGAAGGGCGCCACGGGTTTGGCGCCAGGTGATCTGCCCATTCGGCTCCAGCCGTTCGAGCACGATGCGGGTGTCATTTTGTCTGAGGCGCTGCCAAAAGTCCTGTGCCAGGTTCATGTCTGGATTCTGTACCACACCGGCCCGCAGAGGAACAGAGCGAGCAATCTTTGCCTGGCATAAAGCCTATTGGGCACCTTGCCGATTGTTAAGTTAGACAGAGGCTGGATCTTGAAGTCGTACAGCCTGGCAACAGTATCGAGAGGCGGGCGATGGAACAGCAAGATTATCCGAGAGGCCGAATCGAAGAATTACGCAAGCAAGTCGCTTATGCGGAACGGGTCAAACAGGTCATGAACCGCATCCACGCGGCCACGGATCTGGATGAGATTTTTGTCGAATTGCTCGACGAGCTCCTCAGCCTCTTCGATGCGGAACACCTGACTCTCTATGCGGTGGATTACGACAAAAAAGAGATCTATTCGCGGTTTTTGGACCTGGATGAAATCAAGGAGATTCGCGTTCCCTTCAACGAGCAGAGCGTGGTCGGGTTCGTGGCGCGCAACCGTAAGACGGTCAATATCGCCGATGCCTATGATAACGCGGAGTTGCTGCGCGTCGGTCCCACGCTCTCTTTTGATCGCTCCTGGGACCAACGAACGGGGGTGCGGACCCGGCAGATGCTTACCGTGCCGCTCTGCGCCAGCAATAACCTGCTGACGGGAGTCCTCCAACTAGTGAACAAGAAAAGCGTGGCGCGCTTTACCACAGAGGACGAGGCCCAGGTGCACGCCATCGGCCAGACTCTCGGCATTGCGCTGCATAACCAATATCAATTGGCGAGAAAGAAGCCGACGAAATTCGATGGTCTGCTGGCCGCGAACCTCATCGGCCAGAAGGAACTGGACGCGGTGATCGCCGAAGCACGAGAAAAACAGCGGCCGGTTGAGTCCGTGTTGATGGAAAAATATCGCATCGGCAAAAAAGATATTGGCCAATCCTTGAGCACTTTCTACAAATGCCCGTTTCTCGAGTCCGCCGCGAGACTGTCGGTGACTGCCGAGCTGGTGAAAAATCTCAACGTGAATTATCTCAAGGCCAACTATTGGGTGCCGCTGGGACACCAGGCGAATACCGTGGAGATCCTGATTGACGATCCCTCGTCGTTCCAGAAGCTCCAGGACATCAAGCGCATATTCCCGCTGGAGGAACTCAAGTTCGTGGTCGGCCTGCGCGAAGATATTCTTCAGGTGGTCAATACAGTCTCAACGGATCTGGCCCTGAATACTCGCACAGAGTCGATCTCGACGATCCTCGGGCAGTTGGCGACCGAAACCCAAGAGAAGGAAATCGAGCCTGCTGATCTGGCGGTAGATGAGACTGACAGCGCCATCGTGCGCCTGGCGAACCAGTTCATTATTGATGCCTATAAAGCGGGCGCCTCAGACATCCATATCGAGCCGTACGGCGATCACAAGGAAACGGTGATCCGCTTCCGCGTAGACGGGAACTGTTACGAATACTCAAAGGTGCAGCCCGGACATCGCCGCCCGCTGGTCTCCCGACTGAAGGTTATGGCCCGGTTGGATATTGCCGAGCGGCGTAAGCCCCAGGATGGGAAGATCAAATTTCGTTTGTCAGATCGGGAGGTCGAGTTGCGCGTGGCGACGATTCCCACCGCGGGGATCGATAACGAAGACGTGGTCCTGCGTATCCTCTCCGCCAGTGAGCCGATGCCGCTCGCCCAACTCGCCCTGTCGGAGCGCAATCTGCGAGAACTGACGAATCTCTTGGACAAGCCGTACGGCATCATTCTCTGCGTCGGTCCCACCGGCTCGGGCAAGACCACGACTCTCCATTCCGCCCTCGGCTATATCAACACGCCAGACCGCAAGATTTGGACTGCCGAAGACCCGGTTGAGATCACGCAGTATGGCCTGCGGCAGGTACAGGTGCACTCGCGCATTGGTTTTAACTTTGCCGCGGCCATGCGGGCGTTTTTGCGCGCCGATCCGGATGTCATCATGGTCGGCGAGATTCGCGATCAAGAAACCGCCGAAATCGGCATCGAGGCATCCCTCACCGGCCACCTGGTGCTCAGCACCCTGCACACCAACAGCGCGGTCGAGACCATCACCCGCCTGCTGGAAATGGGCATGGACCCCTTTAATTTTGCCGACGCCTTGCTGGGTGTGTTGGCCCAACGCCTGGCCCGGACCATTTGTCAGAACTGTAAAGAGCAATATCATCCGCACAAAGAGGAATATGACATCCTGGCCCATGAGTATGGGGAGGAAGCCTTTGCCGCCCTGGATATCCTCTATGATGCTCGCTTTGTGCTTTTCCGGGGGAAAGGCTGTGACGCCTGTCATCATACCGGTTACAAAGGGCGGATCGGACTGCATGAACTGTTAGTGTCAAGCGATGAGATCAAACGCCTCATCCATACCCGGGCGACGGTGTCAGAGCTGCTCAAAGTGGCGGTTGCGCAGGGCATGACGACACTGGTGCAGGATGGGATTCTCAAGTCCCTCCAGGGCTGGAC
>JBGPOI010000103.1:0-12067 GCA_041487975.1 Binatia bacterium
CTACCGCGAAGGCGCGTTCGGCACCGTGGCGGTGTTTCAGCTCGGCGACACCAAGGAGATGACGATCAACTGTATCGAGGAAGTTCCGACCCACCGGGACGCCATCGCTACCTTCAAACTCTTAGGTCACTTGCCCCTCTTGCTCCACGAGAACCCTAAGACAGTCTTGGTCAATGCCGTGGGCGGCGGCGTAACCCTGGGCGCGGTAGCCAAACATGATGTGACGGTCGATGCCGTGGATATCGTTCCGGACGTACGCGATGCCATGTCACTGTTCGCCAAAGAGAATGACAATGTCCTGCAACGCAGCAACTGGCGGCTGATCGCCGATGACGGCCGTCATTTTCTCAAGGTCTCACCACAGCACTACGATGTCATTACTGCTGACGCCACTCACCCAGCCGCAGCCGAGTCCTGGGTGTTGTACACACAAGAATACTATCAACTGGTGAAGTCGAAGCTTACCGACAAGGGCGTCTTCGCCCAGTGGTTGCCACTGCACAACATGGCGCCGGCCGATTACCTCTCGGCGCTTCGCACCTTTCGCAGTGTGTTTCCTGAAGCCCTGCTACTCTTCACCAATCGCTACACGCTGATGGTGGGAGCGAAAGCGGCGATATCACTCACTCCTAGTGATCTCGACCAACGGTTGGCCCGCGAAAATGCCGCCGTGCGGGCGGACTTGCAGGAGATCGGGGTCAGCAGCGGCCAGGATGTCCTCAAGTACATCATTTTCGACGGTCCGGGGATCGACAAGCTGGTTGGCGAGGACTACCCCATCCTCACCGACAACCAGACTTCAGTAGAGTTCGCCGAGCTGAATCGTTTAGGCATGGCCGGCACCATGCCGTTTATTCTGGCCCGGTTACTGCCCGAGATTCGGCCGGACACACTGGCAAAGCAATATGGGGTGGAGCCGAAACTGTTCCTTGCCCGCGCTTTGTTGATGCGTTCCAAAGCGGTAGGTACGGATGATCCGCTGGAGCGGTCGTTTCAATCGCTGCGTGAGGTCGATCAGGCGTCGCGGCTTGCGCCTGACGATGGCGACATCGCCTATTACAAACAGATCACAACGCTTGAGTTCCTCGACCTACTCAACGCCCGTTACACTGAGCTGTTCAACTCAGCGACTCCGCAGACCTTGCTGCCCAAAGCAGGCTTTGCCGCTCAGCTCCAACCACAGAATCCCTTCGTACAGGAATTGCTCGGCGTCACGTTGCTCAAACTCAAACGCTATGAAGAAGCGGTGGGACCGCTAGAAGCCGCAGTTGCTCGCAAAGGTGACGACGTCAATTATCTGTCGAATCTGGCGTTCGGCTACGATCAGGTCGGGCGTCCAGCTGATGCGTTACGGGTGCTGCGACAGGCCAAGACCGTGAAGCCAGAAGCGGTGAAGTTCCTTGATGAAGCGATCAAGCGGATTGAGCAGAAGAACGCCGACGCTCACGAGTGACCACTGAGACAACGGCAAGACAAAGTTAGCCGCCTCTGGTCGCTCCTTCCACCCAAGCTTCTGGTAAAAGCCTCTGAAATTATGCGACCTCACCAAACTCCTCGGCTCATGTCTAAATCTCGTGCGCTCATCGTTGTTCGCCTTTCACAGCGGGCGGGATGCCCGCGCTTCGGACAGGAGACAGAGCCGAGTGAATTACTCGGCTTATCCCGGAAGGACTGCGGCAAGCATGCCTTCCAGGTCACCATACTTCGCTTTGTAATCTTCCTGGCTCCGCAAAATGACCTCGTACGCCTCTTGGCGGTCATAGACGTGCGTGATCTCCACCCTGTGCTCCGCAGCACCAGGAGGTTCTTTGTAGGTCAAGAAGTAATGTCTGAGCCTATCGACAAGCGAGGAAGGACAATCGCTCATCTCTCGCCAACTGCCGTACACGGCGTCGTCCTGCATCACCGCGATAATTTTGTCATCGGCCTCGTTCTTATCAATCATGCGCAGACCGCCGATGGGAATCGCTTGCAGCAGGATATTACCGTGCGGAATCTCCTTCTCGGTCAGCACGCAGATGTCGAGTGGGTCGCCATCGCCGACGATGCCTGAGCGTCCGATCTTTTCCGCACAGAAACGTCCCACCCGATCGCCGCAGAACGTCCGAGGGATCAAACCGTAGAGCGTGGGGCAGACGTTGGAAAATTTCTGCGGGCGATCGACTTTCAAAATGCCCGTCGCCTTGTCCAGTTCGTACTTCACCGTATCGCTAGGGACAACTTCAATGAACGTCGTGACAACCACCGGCGCGTTTTTACCGATAGTCACGCCATGCCAGGGATGTGCACTGAACAGCAGCCCCATGAGTCGCTCGATTGGATTCTTAATCTCCTCATTCATTTGTATTGCTCCCTTTGCTGGAGAGTTCGACAAAACTCCATTGATACCCGTCCGGGTCCAGAGCAAAACACTCCTTACCCCAGGAGTAGCCCTTGGGCTCCTGCAAAATTGTGACGCCGCTGCTTTTGAGCCGAGCGACCAAGGCGTCCATATTATCCACCTCGAAGTGCGGGAAAATACCCGCCCCTTTCTCTGCCCCGTGCTTGTCGAACGGCCATGGGTTGGAGCTGAGATAGACACCGAACTCACCCGCCCGCAGCATGGCAAAGGTCTTGTACTGCTGATCAAGCGTTAAACCCAGCACGTCGCGATAGAAATGGATGGAAGTATCCAGGTCTTTGACTGTCAGGAGAATATGATGGACGTTCTTCACGCGAAAGGCTGGGGCACTCTCTTCGGCGATGACGGAACCAAGAGTGAGCAAGACGAGCAAGCCCACCAGAAGCAGTCGCTTCATATCCTTTCTCCGAAGCTTCGAACCATGTCAGCACCCTTCGACAGGCTCAGGGTGAGCAGGTAAGTGTATAAGTCTTGCAAAAAGACCGTTCGTGCTGAGCTTGTCGAAGCACGATATGCGCCGACGGCATCGCTCGTGAGCTTGCGCAAGGGGTATCATTTCGTGCCTCCTTCTCTTAACCGCACTCCCAAGGCATAGACCTCGCGCTTGGTGACGCCACGGCGTTCGCTGAGCACCTGGGCAATCTCCTTGAGCGATAATCCTTCGGCTTCCAGCAGGTGGATCTCTTCGGCAAGGTGTAGCTGTTCTCCTGATTCCTCCTCGGCACTTCGTCCAGCCACCAGCAGGGCCACCTCTCCCTTCACTTCACGCCCTTGCAGCCGCGCACGGAGTTCACTCACTGTGCCCCGTAACATCTCCTCGAACATCTTAGTCAATTCCCGCCCGATGACGACCTGCCGGTCGCCACACACCTCTTCCAGGTCAGCAAGCAGGTCACACAATCGGTGTGGCGACTCAAAAAACACCAAAGTGTGCTCCTCGTGCTTGAGATGTTGCAGGGCCTTTCGCCGCTGGCTGCCTTTTGCCGGCAAAAATCCTTCAAAAGCAAAGCGGTCCGTCGGCAGCCCACCGACACTCAATAATGCTGTCAGGGTGGACGGACCAGGAATCGGCACGACGGCAATTCCCGCCTCCGCCGCACCTTTCACCAGGCGATACCCGGGATCAGCAATGCCAGGCGTGCCTGCATCACTCACCAGAGCAATGGTCTTACCGGCCTGCAGTTGGGCGATCAGCGCTGGCGCTTTGCTTGTCTCAATCTGATCGTAATAACTGGTGAGGGGAGTAGAGATGCCGTAGTGCGAGAGCAACTTCCGGGTGTGGCGGGTGTCCTCGGCGGCAATGAGGTCGGCTTCTTTGAGTACGCGCAGTGCTCGCAGCGTAATGTCTTCCAGGTTACCGATAGGTGTGGCGACAATGTACAGCACGCCGGCCACGTCAGCGACCCCAATCGCGCGCGTAGCGGAAATCGCGATCGATCGTGCGCTGCGACACCTTGGCGATCACCGGCAGGCGGCGTTTGTACTGCGAGTTCATGATGCGGCGAGCGATTTGGTCGATGAACACGGCCGCGAATCCCTCGGCACACAGTTCCTCACGTGAATAGCGTTGATCGACCATGAGGTAGAGGAGTTCATCAACCTCACGGTAGGAAAATCCCAACTCCGCCTCGTCCGTCTGCCCAGCCCAGAGATCGGCCGACGGCTGCTTTTCCACAATGGGCCGTGGGACACCAACGAACTCCGCCAGGGCCCAGACTTGAGTTTTGTAGAGATCGCCGAGGGGATTCACCGCCGAGGCCATATCTCCGTAGAGCGTGCCGTATCCCAGGAGCAGTTCGGTCTTGTTACTGGTGCCGAGGACCAATGCCTGCCAGCGGGCCGAGTGATCGTAGAGGATGGTCATGCGCTCACGCGCCATCTTGTTGCCCCGGCGCATGTTATCGGCCTCAGGGAAGCACGCGAAATACGCGTCGATCTGCGGCGAGATGTCAACCGTGAGCGATTCAATGCCAGTCGCAGTAATGACTAAGTCGGCGTGCACCAAACTCTCTTTGCTCGACGTTTTGTAGGGCATTTTGACCGCCAGCACATTTTCCGGCCCCAAGGCCTTGGCGGCCAGGACAGCGCTCAGTGCCGAATCCACTCCGCCGGAGAGGCCCACCACGACCCTCTCCATACCGACTTTGTGAACCTCGTTGGCAATGAACGCGGTCAGGATTTTCTGCAGCAGCGGGGGATTGGTTGGGATGCGGCCCATGGCGCAAGTATGGCACGGAGCCGGGGAAAGAGTCGAGATCAGTCGGGCAGTCTTGGAATCGTGCTCAGAGTCCTGACTGCGGACCGAAAGACTGACAAACTGCGGGCTGCCAGACTGAAAGACTGTCGGACTCCTACCCCATCAGCCCCGGATTTGCCCCACCATCAATCGTGATATTCGCGCCGTGGATAAACGCCGCTCGTTCTGAAGCAAGGAACAATACAAGGTCAGCGACTTCCTCGGACTTACCTACCCGACCAAGCGGGGTCATTTTGCGCATGGCTTCTTCTGCATCGGCGCTGCCTGAACTAAAGGTCGAGAGGAAGCGTTGCAACCGCTCGGTCAAGATTGGACCGGGGTTGATGCCGACAACCCGCACACTATGCTTCGCTCCTTCGTCAGCTAAGGCTTTAGTGAAGTGATTAAGGGCAGCATTGGCCGCGCCGCCGATCATGTAGCCGCCTATCGGCTTGAGCGCGCCGGTACCGATGATGTTGACGATCACCCCACTCTTTTGCTTCTGCAGGTGCGGGAACACCTCGCGTGCCATGCGCACGTAGCCGAAGAACTTGAGCGTCCAATCGTCGAGCCAGGCTTCGTCCGGCAGCTTGAGAAATTCCCCAGGCCGGGCGCTACCCGCATTGTTGACCAGGATGTCCACCCGACCAAACACCTCCAGGCAGCGGGCAACTACCGCCTTGATCGTTTCCGCTTGAGTCAGATCGGCCTGCATACCGACGATACGGCCCTCGCTTTTGTCCCCAGCTAGCCGTACGGTTTCTGCTAAAGCCTCTTTTCCACGGGCGCAGACCAGGACCGACGCGCCTTCGGCAATCAGACCGAGCGCCGTGGCTTGGCCGATGCCCTTGCTGCCACCGGTGACGATTGCGACTTTGCCTTCTAAGCCGAGTTGCATAACGCCTCCTATACAGGTTTGAATTTCGCCAGCTTCACTCCCGGTTCGTGTTCCTCGAAGACGACTTCCACTGGTAGGCCGATGCGAATGTCTGCATTCTTGATGCCCACCAAATTGGTCACCAGAATCAGGTCCGGATCTTCATCAAGCTGGACCTGAGCTACGTTATACGGCACCTTGTTCACTGCCGCCGGATGAATTGGATGGGTGATGATCGTCCAGGAATAGACCTTCCCCTTACCGCTCACCCTGATCCATTCCTGCTCCAACGAGTTGCAATACGGGCACATCGGCCGCGGCAGCCAGCGAAACTTTTTGCACTCTTTGCAACGTTGCATCAGTAACTCGCTACGGTTACAGCCGTCCCAGAACCCCTGAGCATCGAAATCTGGGAGCGGACGGGGGAAGTTGACTGCCTCTGCCATGAGTTTCTTTCTCCTTCTCGGTGAGCCTGATTATTTTTATTCCCGATACGCCGTATATTCGCGGCCGAACGCTTCGCGCGCCACGATGCCCTTCATGATCTCCGGCGTGCCGTCGCCAATTTCCAACCCCACGACATCACGCCAGCGCTGCTCCAATGGCGAGTCCATGTTGTAGCCATAATGGCCATGCAAAATGATACAGGCATGGATCGCCTCGGCCGAGACCTTGGGTCCCATCCATTTGGCCATCGCCGCTTCTTTGGTGTGCTTCAGGCCTTGGTCCTTCAACCACAAACACTTGTATGACACCAACCGCGCGGCTTCGAGCAAGGTCAGATACTCGGCCACCTGAAATGCCACCCCTTCAAACTTGGCTAGGGGCTTGCCGAACACCTGCCGTCCTTTGGTGTACTCGATCGTATCCTCCAGCGACTGCTGCGCCGCGCCGATGCAGGCAAGGGCGATGATGGCGCGGTTGAAATCGAAGGCGACCATCGCCTGATAAAACCCGCCACTTTCGTTGCCTACACGGTTGCGCGCAGGGATACGCACGCCATCAAAGAAGAGCGAACCGCGCTGGGTAAGACGTTCGCCTGGGGTCTTGTACACCTGCCGCGTGACTCCGGGCGCATCGAGCGGCACCAGGAACGCCGAGATCCCGCGTGCCCCCTGGTCACCGGTGCGGGCAAACACAATGCAGGCGTCGGCATAGCCGGCGAAGGTGATCGAGGCTTTCTCACCAGTAATCACGTAGTCATCACCCATCTTTACCGCTCTAGTAGTGATGTTCGCCGCGTCCGAACCAGCACTCGGTTCGGTGAGACCGAAAGCAATGATCGCCTCACCGGCAGCATGCCGCGGCAGCCACTCCGCCTGCACTTCAGGGTGCGCATAGCCGGCCAGCAGTTCTGAGGCGATGAGACCAAGCTGAATATACAGACTGTAATTAAAATCCCCACGCGATAGTTCCTCGGTCATCAGACCGCAGGTGACATAGTCGGCATTCTGGCCGCCGAATTTTTCCGGTACGCGCAAGCCAAAGATCCCCAGTGCGGCGGCTTCCTTGATTTCAGCGCGACTGATTTTCTCGCCGCGATCCCAGCGCGCATAGTTCGGCAGGAGCTTTTCTTTGGCGAACTGGCGGAGCGTCTGCTGCAACAGAAGCTGTTCTTCTGTAAAGGCGAATTCCATGATGATACCTGTATTGTTAAAAGGAATGGGCTCATCGTACTGGCCGACAAAGAGGGGCGCAAGGAGCCAGCGATAACGCAGCCGAGCCGGCTGCGCCACTGTGTCGAGCATTCCTGCAGGTTAGTGGCACAGGCCGCCGGCCTGTGGGGAGATGTACCCGCTCCCGCCCTTGTCGCTGGGAAGGACTTTGGTGTAATACCTGTCCCATCGTAAGGAGGGCTGCATGGCAGGTGCAGAATTGAAACACGTCCTCGACGGCTACAAAGTGCTCGACTTTACTCAGGTGCTGGCCGGACCGACGGTGACCCGGCTCATGGCGGAAATGGGCGCCGAAATCATCAAAGTCGAACTAGCCCCCACGGGTGACCTCTCGCGCGCCTTGCCTTTCTTGAAGGACGGCCGTAGCGCCTATTTCATCCAGCAAAACCGTGGCAAAAAGAGTCTCTGCATTGACGCCAAAAATCCCCGGGGCGTAGAGATCCTAAAGAACTTGGTGAAAAAGGTAGAGGTCGTGGTCGAGAACTATGCCCCCGGCACAATTCAGCGTCTGGGGCTGGACTACGAGACGGGGATTGAGCTGCTTGACGCGTACTTCCACTGCCATGAGATGAACATCCAGATGTACAGTGCCAGCAAGGGGGCGATTAAGCCCAAGCGGTCCGGCACGCAGCACTACGCCGTGTGCCCGATCGGTCTCTTCAAGGGAAAGGAGACCTATCTGTTCATCATGGCGCTCCCTCACCAATGGGCGCCACTGTGTAAGGCGATGGGCCGGCCGGAATTGGCCGAGGACCCACGCTTTGTAGATAATACCAAACGGGTAGAGAATATGGCACAAGTAGTGAAGATGATTGAAGGCTGGCTGGCTTCAACGTCGAGTGACGACGAGGCCGTGCGCATCCTGGAAGAGGCGCGCATTCCCGTTGCGCCGGTGTTGTCGATTGAACAGGCCGTTCATCATCCCCATCTTCGTTACCGACATACCGTACGGACAGTCACCGACCGTGCTTTTGGTGAGCTAGAGATCCCGGGTATGCCACTCAAGTTCTCGGAATTTCCCGACGAGTTGTTTCTGGAAGCGCCGTTCCTGGGCGAACACAACGAGGAAGTGCTGCATAACTATCTGTCATATACGCCTGAACAGGTACGTGTACTAGAAAGTCAAGGCGTGCTGAGACGAGCTAATTGAGTGATGAGTAACGAAGACTGAGGGCTGAGCAGGGACAACAGAAACGGCCAGAGAGTTCTTTACTCAGTCCTCATCACTCAGTCCTCATCACTGCTTAAGGAGGACCCATGGATTTCAATTACTCCCCGGTAGAAGAAAAGTTCCGCCAGGAAGTTCGTTTCTGGCTCGATGCGAACCTCCCCGAAGATCTGCGCGAAGGGCGCGACGAAGAACTCTCTCAGAATGAACGTTGGGAGCGGCACAAGGTCTGGCACAAAAAGCTTTACGAGGGCGGTTGGGTCGGCCTCTGGTGGCCCAAGGAATACGGCGGCCGTGGCGCTTCGGTGATCGAACAAGCGATCTTCAACGAAGAACTCGCCCGCACCGGCGCTCCTGCCGGGGTGAATATGAACGGCATTACCTTGCTCGGTCCCACACTGATGCACTGGGGCACTGAAGAGCAAAAGAAACGCTTCCTCCCCAAGATCCTGCCGGCAGAGGAAATCTGGTGCCAGGGTTACTCTGAACCGGGATCGGGTTCTGACCTGGCGTCCCTGCAGACACGCGCGGTCGAGGACGGTGACTATTTTGTCGTCAACGGGCAAAAAGTGTGGACCAGTCAGGCGCAGTACTCGGACTGGTGCTTTCTGCTCGTACGCACCGATCCCAATGCTCCCAAACACCAAGGAATTAGCTACATTCTGGTGGACATGCACAGCCCCGGCATCACCGTCCGACCACTGGTGCAGATCACCGGCGACGCTGAGTTCAACGAGGTCTTTTTTGAGGATGTCCGGGTACCCAAGAAGAACCTGGTGGGCGAACTGAACCGCGGCTGGATGGTGGCGATCACGACACTCATGTTCGAGCGGGTGGCAACCGGCAGCTTTTTTCGTTTCGAGAAAATCATGCCGCAACTGATCGACCTGGCCCGGCGCAGCGAGTTGAACGGCCGGCCAGCCATCGAGGACACCAGTGTGCGGCAGCAGTTGGCCCAGTTCGCTATCGAAGCCGGGGCGATCAAGTACAATGATATGCGCCGTTTGACCCGGCAGCTCAAGGGCCAGCCTCCGGGGCCGGAAGGTTCATTTTCCAAGATCACGACTACCGAACTCAATTTCCGTATCGCTAATTTCGCCATGGAACTGCTCGGTCCCTATTCGGTCTTAGAGAAAGGGTCGCTCTTCGCCATGGATCATGCACGGTGGTCGCACCGCATGCTCGGCGCGCGCGCCGGCACCATCGCCGCCGGGACCAACGAGATCCAGCGCGGTATTATTGGCGAGCGCGTGCTGGGGCTGCCAAAGGGAAGATAAGTGGTGGGCGAGACCGCGATCACCACAGTGCTGTTCGATGCCGGTGGCACGCTCGTTCATCTGGATTACTTCTTTCTGCATAAGGAACTGCGACAAGCCGGGATATCCGTAACCCGACGAGCGATTCGCCAGGCCGAATATGCGTCGCGGGCCGAGGTCGATCGACGCACGCGTGGACTGGCAGCAGACACAGACGAGACTCGACGCCGGCCGTATTTCACCGCGCTCCTTGAGCAACTCGGAGTTGATGCCGCTACTGCCCGGCGCTTGCTCGAGCGGTTCGATGCCGCGCATGCCCAGGCCAATCTCTGGCGGGTGATGCTGCCCTCGACCCCACGGATACTGCAAGAGCTATGCGCTCGCGGCCTCACTTTGGGAGTGGTCTCGAACGCTGACGGCCGGATCGCCGCGATCCTGCGTCAGTGCGGCGTTGAACAGTTCTTCCAGGTGGTGATCGACTCGCACCACGTTGGCGTCGAGAAGCCGGACCCGCGCATCTTCCATCTTGCCCTTGCCCAAACACAGGCCCGGCCTGAACAAGCGGTCTTTGTCGGTGATATCTACGGGATTGACGTGCTCGGCGCTGAGCGCGCCGGGATACGACCACTGCTACTCGATACGCTAGGGTGCTACGAGGGAGTCCACTGCGAAAAGATTCGTCATCTTGGAGAATTGCTCGTAATCGTATGACACGAAGGAGGACAATATGGCAGACAGACTGAAAGGCAAAGTCGCATTGATTTCTGGTGGCGCCCGCGGACAGGGAGCGGTAGAGGGCAAGCTCTTCACCCGGGAAGGCGCGAAGGTGGTCCTGGGAGATGTGTTGGAAGCCGAGGGCATGCGCACGGCCGAGGAGATCCGTGCCCAGGGAGGCGAGGCCGTCTTCGTTAAACTCGATGTGACCAAAGAAGACGACTGGCAGCGCGCCGTCGATACGGCGCTCAGTACCTACGGCAAACTCGACATCCTGGTGAACAACGCCGGCATCCTGCAAATGGAAGGGGTCGAAGATATCACCCAGCAAGTGTGGGATCGCGTGATGGCGGTGAACTCGACCGGTGTGTGGCTGGGGATGAAAACCGCTGTCCCAGCTCTGCGGCAGGCGGGTGGCGGCTCGATCGTCAATATTTCTTCCATCTCCGGCCTGGTAGGCACGGGCCTGCAGACTGCCTATCAGGCGAGCAAGGGCGCGGTACGGATCATGACCAAAACGGCGGCGGTGCAGTACGCCCGGGAAGGTATCCGCGTCAATTCCATTCACCCCGGTCCGATCGATACACCGATGACTACCGATCTGGACCGTGAGGTGTGGCAGATGTTTCTCAACGGGGTGCCGCTCAAGCGTGCCGGCACCTCCGAGGACATCGCTTACGGCGTGCTCTATCTGGCATCGGACGAATCGTCGTTCGTCACCGGGTCGGAGTTGATCATCGATGGCGGGTATACCGCCCAGTAGGGGCACGGCACGCCGTGCCCCTACGTCACAAGGAGGGAACTATGGCAGGCAGACTCGCAGGGAAAGTCGCGTTGATCACAGGTGGCGCCTCGGGCATTGGCGAAGCGACGGCTAAGCTTTTTGCCCAAGAAGGAGCCAAGGTCGTGGTTGCTGATGTGCAGACGGACAAAGGCAGGGAAGTAGTCAAAGCCATCAGAGCGGCTCGGGGAAAAGCGGCATTCGTCAAAGCCAATGTGGTGCGCGAGGGCGATGCCAAACGCATGGTGGCGTTCACGGTAAAGAGATATGGCCGTCTCGATATCTTGTTCAACAATGCCGGTGTGGAAAACTCCAAGCCCGAAGTCGAGACCAGCATCCAGGAATGGGACAAGGTGATGGATGTCAACGTGAAGGGAGTATTCCTCGGCACCAAGTACGCCGTACCGGAAATGAAAAAGAGTGGTGGAGGCTCGATTATCAACACCTCGTCGATCTTCGGACTGATCGGCTCCCCCGGGTTCGCGGCCTACCACGCCTCCAAAGGCGCGGTACGGTTGCTGACGAAATCGACTGCGCTAGCGCACGCCGGCGATAAGATTCGCGCCAACGCCATCTGCCCCGGGGTCATAGAGACACCGATGTTCGCCCAAGTGTTGCGCGATACCCCAAACCCGGACACCGCCCGGGCCGAGTGGATGGAGACCGAACCGATCGGCCGTTTCGGTCGGCCGGACGACATCGCCTACGGCGCGCTCTACCTGGCTTCTGACGAATCGTCGTATATTACTGGTACGGACTTGGTGATCGATGGGGGGTACACGGCACGATAGAAATGCCTCGTGCTTCGACAGGCTCAGCACGAACGGAGTCCGGCCAGCGCGCTCGCTTCTGGTCACCCTGAGCTTGTCGAAGGGCCACGCTTTCGCAAACCATTGACACCGTGAATCACCTCTACTAGCATACGCCCCGCGTGCCGGGGGTACGCTGACCGCAAATC
>JBGPOI010000104.1:0-12028 GCA_041487975.1 Binatia bacterium
CGAGTGGTGGAGTGCGGCAAGAGTGCCAGCTCTGTGCTGCCGGCAAGATAAGTCCCTCCCTGACCTTCGGCACTCTCCTCTTTGCCACGTTGGTTCTGGTGTTTTTCTTGCCCGTAACGTCGCAGGCCCAGCCCTGCCTGGCGCGCCGCCGCCATCCCGGCGATCCTCGCTCCCCTCCCGCACTTTCCTAGTCTCCGGTGGGCTGTGACCCAGTGGGTCTGTGCCCCTGGAGCCCTTACCCTACTCACTCGTAGTTCTCGTTTCCCAGAGCCGCGGATCATTCCGTGCTGAATCGGCATGCACGCGCGGCTAAGGAAATTTGTATTAAGGCAGTTGGAGAGGAGGAAAGTATGCGGAGCATCGCACGAGTTCTCGTTCTTGCTGTCCTGTGTTTGCCCTCGGTCGCAGCTTTCGCTGACGCCACGTCGGACCAGTTTCGCAACGAACTGGAAGCGTTGAAAAAGCAGATGCAGGAGATGCAACGTACGATCAAAGAGCAGCAAAAGACGATCAGTAACCAACAAAACACGATCGACAAGCTGGAAAAGACGGCAGCCAAACCAGTGGAATTGCCGCCAGCACAGAAAGAAGAGCTGCGCAAAGAATTAACCCAAGAGTTAGCCCGCGAGGAGCGCAAGACGGTCACCCCAAGCCCTGTGCCTGCAAGAGGGCGCGGGTTCGGAGGCATGGAACCATTTGCCCGGGGCATACAGTCATTGAACCCAGACATCTCCATCGACGGCTTGTTCGCCGCCGCCGCTTCCACCGAGGACGACTTTGAGCGACTCTTTACCGGCGCGCACGACCCGGTCCAGCGCGGCTTCACCCTCCAAAATCTTGAACTCACACTTGGTGGAGCAGTGGATCCGTACTTTCGCGGGGACGTCCATTTGGTGTACCAGATCGACCGTCGGGGGAAGTCGACCCTGGAAGTCGAGGAAGCGTACCTCACCACGCTCTCTCTGCCATCTAATCTACAGCTCAAAGCTGGACAGTTCTTCACCCAATTTGGACGCCTGAACCCGACACACCCCCATACGTGGGACTTTTCCGACCAGCCTTTGGTGAATGGACGCATGTTCGGTGGGGATGGTCTGCGCAACCCTGGTATGCAGTTCTCCTATCTTCTCCCTCTGCCCTTCTATATGGAAGCAATGACGACAGTGCAGGACTCGCAGGGAGAGACGGCCTTCAGCTTCCGCAACGCCCCCGGAGAAGAGTTATTTGGCCGGCCACTCCAAGAGCGCAAGGTCCGTGGGCTTGATGACCTCTTATGGGTGCCCCGGCTCCGCACCTCTTTCAATCTGAGCGACACCCAAACCCTCCTGCTTGGCGCGTCGGGCGCCACCGGGCCAAACGCGAGTGGCCTACACACTCGCACGAACATCTACGGGCTCGACCTCTATTGGCGGTGGAAGCCGCTGGATAATTTCAACGGCTGGCCCTTCGTGTCCTTTCAGACTGAAGGGATGTTTCGCGACTACCAGGCAGGGCGAGCCCTGGACGAGACGAGCGGAGACCTGCTCCTGCCACGCCGCACCCTCAATGACTGGGGCATGTATTCACAGATCCTCTGGGGCTTCTCTCCCAGATGGGTTGCGGGGATGCGTTTTGACTACGTGGAAGGGAACGGCGACGCCCGTAACGACCCCAATCGTGACCGTCGTCTCCGCTATTCACCCAATATTACCTTTTACCCCAGCGAGTTCTCCAAATGGCGTTTACAGTACAACTTTGACGATCAGCCGGACCGAGGCCGCCACGATCATACCATAACCTTACAGTATGAATTCTTGATCGGGACCCACGGCGCCCACACGTTCTGACGCGACAATCTCGATGGTGCCCATACACTCCTATCATCAGGTATCATTCTGGAGGAAGAGCGATGAAAATCTTCGGTGTGTGCGCGGGCATTAGTCCGCGCTGGTTGGTAGCAGGTCTGATTGCAGTCAGCATTGTTACCCCGGCGCTCAACGTCCAGGCGGTTGAGCGGCTGCGCGTCATCACCAGCACGCCGGACTTTGCCGCCATCGCCACGGAGGTAGGCGGAGACCGGGTTGACGTGCTCAGCTTAGCCAAAGGAACGCAAAACCCCCATTTCGTCGATGCCCGACCGAGCTTCATTGTGGAGTTAAACAAGGCCGATATGCTGATCGAAGGAGGGCTGGAATTGGAGATCGGTTGGCTGCCGCCGTTGCTGCTCTCGGCGCGGAACCCGAATCTCCAGCCGAACGCTCCTGGCAGGGTCGTGGCAGCTCTCAACGTGCCGATCCTCGAAGTTCCGACATTTCGCGTTGACCGCTCCATGGGCGATGTACATCCCGCTGGGAACCCGCACTTCACGCTCGATCCGGACAACGGCAAGATCGTGGCGGAAACCATTGCTGATGCCTTGATCCGCATCCACCCGCAAGACGCGGCCGTGTTTCAGGCCAACCTCGAGCGTTTCAAAAATACGCTGGACGCCAAGATCCAGCAGTGGGTCGCGCAGATGGAGCCCTTCCGCGGCGCAAAAGTGGTCTCGTATCATAAGAGTTACAATTACTTCATTGAACGCTTTGGCCTTGAGCTTGCCAGCACCGTCGAGCCCAAGCCCGGGGTGCCTCCCTCTCCAGCGTACGTCGAAACGCTGACTGCTCTCATGAAAGCACAAGGGGTGCGCGTCGTCATGCTTGAGCCCTATTATGTCCGGGCGCTGCCCGACGTGATTAGCCGCGAGACCGGCGCGCAAATCCTGGTCCTGCCGACCATGCCTGGCGGCATACCTGAGGTACAAACCTATGCTGACGTCTTTCAATACAACATCAACGCTCTCACCAATGCCTTGCGCGCTGGGCAGTAAGGAGGAGAGCGTGAACAGGATGCTTCTCGCACTCCAACAGGTGAGCCTGGGCTACGAGGGCCGGTCGGTCCTCGAACGGATCTCGTTCACCGTCGAGCGGGGCGAGTTCCTCGCGCTACTCGGCCCCAACGGCGCAGGCAAGACAACGCTCTTGCGCGGCATGCTGGGACTCATCCCTGTGCAAGCGGGACAGATCGAGTATGGCTTCGACCGGCTCACCAGCCCACCGGGGTATGTGCCGCAGCGGGACACGCTCGACCCGATCTTTCCGCTCTCCGTGCTTGAGGTCGTGCTGATGGGCACCTACGCGCGGCTAGCACCGCTCCGGCGCGTTGGCCGGCGGCAGCACCAGATCGCGGCCACCTGTTTGGAGCAGGTCGGGCTCGCCCATGTTGCCGAGCAGCCTTTCTGGATCCTGTCGGGCGGCCAGAAACAGCGGGTGTTGATCGCACGAGCGCTCGCCGCGGAGCCGGAGGTCCTGCTGCTCGATGAGCCGACGGCGGGTATTGACCCCGGGGCAGCGGCCGCGATCATGGACCTGATTGCTCGGCTCAATCGCGACCAGGGCCTCACCGTGGTGCTGGTGAGCCATCACCTGCGGCTCGTCCGTTCCCTCGTCCGATCGGTCATCTGGATTGAAGAGGGGAGAGTCGCAAAGGGATCGACCGAGACGATGCTCTCCCCTGAGCGAGTAGCCGACGTCTTCGGGATGTTGACAGGAACTGAATGAATACCCTCATCACGATCCTAAGCCCGGACTTTCTCTTGCGCGATGCCCTCATCGGCAGTGTGTTAGTAGGATTCATTTGTCCGCTGGTCGGCGTGTACTTTGTGCTGCGCCGCATGATCTTCCTCGGTGTTGCACTGCCGCAGCTCTCGGCTGCCGGTATCGCTTTCTCTTTTCTCGTCTACCGCGTGCTGGTCGGCCCGCACCAGCATTTCGAGATGAGCGAGCGTGTACTCGCGCTGCTCGGCTCGTTTTGCTTTACGCTGGTGGGGTTGCTTGTGCTGGCCGCCTTTGCGCGGCACCGCGAGACAGTTGAGGCGCGCATCGGTATTACCTACGCGGTCGCGGCGGCAGCGACCATCCTTTTTGCCGCCCTGGATCCCTACGGCGAGGCACACATGATCGACCTCCTCAAGGGCGACATCCTGACCGCCACGGGGGGGAACCTGACCCTGCTCACGGTGGTGTTTGGCGGAGTGGCGCTCGTCTTGTTCGGGTTCCGCAAAGAACTACTCCTGGTGTCCTTTGACCGCGACCTAGCGGTCGTCTTCGGCATGCGCGCGGGGCTGTGGGACACACTCTTGTACTTCCTCATCGGTGTCACCATATCCCTTGGCGTGATGACGGCCGGTCCGATCGTTACCTTCGGCTTCCTCGTCGTGCCGCCCCTTACCGCACGCCTGATCACGCACCATATGTTGACCTTCTCCCTGGTAGCGGCAGGTCTCGGCGCCGCCGCAGCGTTTGCGGGGTTCTACTGCGCCTATCGTTTTGACATGCCGCTGGGGCCCGCCGAGGTCGCGGTCGCGAGCCTGGTACTCGTCACAGTCGCGGCTGCTGGCGCAGTCCGTCAGGCAGTGAACAGATGGCGAGCAACATGAGCGGCCTGCTGTGGCTCTGCTTTGGCCTCTCGGGTACCGCCGCCCTGGCTTTTGAGATCCTGTGGATGCGCTCGGCCGGGCTCGTGCTCGGCACCACCGCTGCCACCACGGCAACTGTCCTGGCCTGCTACTTTGCCGGCCTGGGGCTCGGCTCTGCTTGGGCGCGCCGGGGCTCACCTCGGCCCGTGCGGCGGTACGGCTGTCTCGAACTGGGAGCGGGAGCCGGCGCCCTGTGGTCACTCGCTGTTTTCCGGCTGCTGACGGGCGACCCCGCGCAAGTTTGGCTTTCCGCGGCCGGGATGGCAGGGCGTGTTGCTGCCGTCGCCGTAGCGATTTTACCGACCACGCTGTGCCTTGGCGCCACGCTTCCGGCCCTCGGGCAAGCTCTTGCCAGTGTCGAGGCCGTCGGGCGTCGCGGCGGTCTCCTGTACGCCGTCAATACGCTCGGTGGTGTGCTTGGGGCCGCGGCCGCGGGTTTTGGACTGCCGGCCTTGATCGGGGTGCGCGCAAGCTACGGCATTGCCGCCAGCGTCAGCCTGTTGGCCGGAAGCGTGGCCATCGCCAGCGGAGATCGCAACGAGAAGGCCTCTGTAACCGGGCCGAGCACAGGTAGGACGGGCTCCCCGACGCAACATGGACGTTTGCGTCTCGTCGCCGTCGGCACGGGCGCCTTGGGCCTCGGACTCGAAGTGTTCTGGACCCGACTTTTCGCGCAGGTCCTGCATAACTCGGTGTACTCCTTCACAGCAGTGGCACTCGTCTTCCTGCTGGCGATCGCGCTAGGGGCGGCACTCGCGGCGTTTCTGTTGCGTCACGTCGCTCCAGCCGCCGTGGCTGCCACGGCCTTGGTGATCGCGGCGGGCGGGACTATCGGCGGGTTGTGGCTGTTCGTGTATTGGACGGACGGGCTCGCCTACCTCGGCATGCGCACGGGGCTGGTCGAATATATTCTGCGCATCATGACCCTGGCCACGGTCACCGTGGGACCCACCGCCGTCGCGTCTGGCGTCGTGCTGCCCGCGCTCTGGGCAGCCTGGGGCGAGCGGCGAAACGCGGCTCACCCGCTGGGAGACCTCTCGGCGGCGAACCTCTTCGGTGGAGTTCTCGGCGCGGTCGCCGCCGGGTTTCTGCTCATCCCGACCATTGGGCTGCGCAGCGGTCTGCTGATTGTGGCAGTCGTGTACGTCGTGCTGGCTGACGTGCTTGCCTCGCCGCAGTCCTGGCTCCGTCCGCTTGCGTATGCCGCACTGCTCATCATGGCAGTGGCTGATCCACTACGAGCGCCGCTTGTGCATCTCCGGACTGCAGGCGAAACGCTGCACAACCTGGTCGAGGGAGCAAACGGTATTGTCACAGTCGTCGAGTCGGGTGGCGATCTGCAACTCCGGCTCGATAACTATTATGTGCTCGGCGGCAGCGCGGCAGCGACGAATGAGCGCCGCCAGGGCTTGCTGCCGTTGCTGCTCCACCCCCAGCCGCGTCGGGTCGCCTTTATCGGCCTGGCGACCGGTATCAGCGCGAGCGCTGGAGCCGCGCTGGGTGTGGAGGAGATGACGGTCATCGAACTCGTACCGGAAGTCGCGGCGGCGGCACGCGCCCACTTCGCCCCCTGGAACGCACGGTTGCTGGAGAGGCCCGATGTCCGCCTGGTGCTCGATGACGGGCGCCGCTACCTCGCGGCTAGCCGTGACCGTTTCGACGTGATTGTGTCCGACCTGTTCATTCCCTGGCACGCCGGGACCGGCAGCTTGTACGCATGGGAGATGTACGACACCGTGGCCCACCGCCTCGCACCGGACGGTCTCTTCTGTCAGTGGTTGCCGCTCTATCAACTGACACGCGAGGAGTTCGACATCATCGCGCGCACCTTTCTCGCGGTCTTCCCGCAGGTGAGTCTGTGGCGTGACGACTTCTATCCCGACCGCCCGGTCGTCGGGCTGGTCGGACAGCTCACCCCGCAGGCCCTCGACCTCGCGCGGCTTCGCGAGCGTCTGCTGCACCTGCCCGACTGGAGCAGCGACCCGCTCCTTTCTTCTCCTCGCGGTCTTGTCATGCTCTATGCCGGCGACCTCACCGCTGCAGCCGATCTCTTCGCCTCCGCATCGTTTAACACCGACGACCGCCCGCTGATCGAGTTTCTGGCTCCACGGTTGACCCGCGTCACTGCCGCTGGTGACAAAGATTGGTTCACCGGGGAATCCCTCGCCGCGTTTTATGACACCCTTGAGGCCCGCCAGGCGAATGCTTCTGACCCACTCTTGCCAGCGTCTGAGGAGACGGCTGCTGCCCGCCGCGCCGGGACAGCGCTCTATCACTACGCCCTCGCCGCCGCGCGGCACGATGACGTCACCGCCGCTCGATTCCAAGCTGAGGTACGCGATCTGGTACCTGAGGTTATCCTCGCCGCTGAGGCAGGCGCCCCGAAGACGGGCCTGACCGAGGCGCAGCAGGATTTGGTGGGGCTCCGCAAGGAACAAGATCAGGTTCGTCGCCGCCTCGATGATATGGAGCGGCGTTTGGGGGAACTCTCAGGGTCTGGGGAAAGTGCACGATGAGATACACAAACATCCTGTGTGCGCTGCTCACCGTACTCGCGTTGATAGGTGGCGCAGCCGGCGCGGCTGCGCATGACTGGCAAGGAAAACCATCTTTCAGGATTTGCTATTCCCCCGTTCGGACCAGGGACGTGCCAGCGAACACCCTACGGACCTCACCCCTCTTTTTTCACCATTGCAGGAGCGCGCGCGACGCGGTAAGGTAAGGGCTGCCATGAAACGCAGACCGTCTCCCCCGTCGCTCAGCGAAATCCGCGCCACCATTCGCGCCACGGGATTGCGTAGCACAGCCCCGCGCGTGGCGGTGTTGCAACGTCTGCTGCACACGACCACTCCCGCAAGCCATGCCGACCTCTTCACCGAACTGGCGGATCAAGGATTCGATCGGGCGACGATCTATCGTAACCTGATCGACCTGACTGAAGCCGGGTTGCTCTCCCGCACCGATGTGGGGGATCATGTCTGGCGGTTCGAGCTACGACAAGAAGGGCAGCGGGGTCATCAGAGCGAACATCCTCACTTCATGTGCACCGATTGCGGCGAGGTCTCTTGTCTGCCCGGCGTCAACGTGCGCATCTCCCCCACCCGCGGGGCGCCGCGCGCCCTCAGTGCGAAAAGCATCTCGGTCCAGTTAAAGGGCCTCTGCGACCGTTGCGCCGCCTAAGAGTCGGACGTCAGGCGGCTTCGTGGTGCGGGCAGCGCCCCGCCTCAACAGTCAGATGCTCCACTCGCGCGACCGCCAAGATCGCCTCGCGGTATTCCACCACAGGACGCGGCTCGCTCGCCAATATGGAGACAATACAGCCGAGCCGCCCAGACCCTAATTCCCACAGGTGCAGGTCCACCACACGCGCATCGGCCAGCGATTCGACCTGCGTACGGATAGCGTGCGCAACCTCATCCGAGGAAACCACATCGAGGAGTTGATGGGCTGAGCCGCGGCAGAGGCCGATGCTCCAGTGTAAGATCACCAGACTGCCGACGATAGCCATGAGCGGGTCGAGGAAAACGAGCCCGGCATAGCGCCCACCCAACAGCGCGGCAATGGCCAGTACGCTGGTCAACGTATCGGCCAGCACGTGCAGGTAGGCCGAGCGCAGATTGTGATCGTGGGCCCCCGGCACATTGCCGTGCTCGGTCTCAGGCTCATCAGGATCGAGCAGCTTCACGCTCGCCAGGTTGACCAACAGACCGAGGACGGCGACGGGGAGCGCTTCAGCGAAGTTCACCGAGACAGGATCCAGCAGACGCTTGCCGGCTTCGATCATCATCAGCAGAGCAACGAGGGCCAAGACGATGGCGTTGGTGTAGCCGGCTAGGGCACTCACTTTGCCGGTTCCGAAGGTGAAGTGTTTTGCTTGCGCACGAGTGCGCGCGAACCAGTAAGCCAGGGCTGCGACCCCCAAGGCGCCGGCGTGGGTGGCCATGTGCCAGCCATCCGCCGTTAGAGCAAGTGACCGCGTTAGGGTTCCAACCACCAACTCTGCCACCATCATCGTGGCGGTAATGCCGACCACCCAGCGAGTGCGCCGCTCATGCTGATCAACGGACGGGAGCACCTCATGAACAGAACAGAGTCGTGCTGCGGCTTCATCATGCATGACTGCAAAATTAGCGAAACTTCACCTCTGCGTCGAGAGAGTCGCCCGCGTCTCCTGCCGAGCAGCACTCTGCCCCGGAAGCGTGAGGGTCGCATGCTCCTTGATGGGCACGCACCCGCTTGCCGAGCACGCAAAGTTGGACCACCGTCCATCACTCCCTCGTTTGTGATACAAGACGGCGAGGCAGGTGCTCTTGTTCCGTTCACTAGGAGGCTTGTGTATGGACTATCCTCAGGTCGTCCAGAATCTTGAGGGCGGTGCCACGGCAAGGAGTGACGCATGGCGACACCGATCATGATCATGGGCTGTACCAGCGACGCCGGCAAGTCGTTTTTAGTCACCGCCTTGTGTCGGTACTTCGCCAATCGCAGCGTGCGGGTCGCCCCCTTCAAAGCGCAGAACATGAGCAACAACGCCGCCGTCACCCCAGACGGACTGGAGATCGGGCGGGCGCAATATCTGCAAGCTCTGGCTGCTCGCACCAGTCCTCAGGCACGCATGAACCCGGTCCTGCTTAAGCCCAGCGCTGACACCTTCAGCCAAGTCATCGTTATGGGCCAAGTGAACACCACCGTCAGTACTTTGCCCTGGCTGGAGCGAAAGCGGCACCTGTGGCCCACCGTGCGTGAAGCTTTGCGCAGTTTGTTGCATGATTATGAGCAGCTCGTCATCGAAGGCGCGGGTAGTCCGGCGGAGATCAATCTGCGCGCCGGCGACATCGTCAACATGAGCGTTGCCCTTGAATGCCAAGCCGATGTGTACCTGGTAGCCGATATTGATCGCGGCGGGGCGTTTGCCCATTTGCTCGGCACTTGGCATTGCCTGGACACTGACGAACGGGCGCGGGTGAAAGGCTTTGTGCTGAACAAGTTTCGTGGCGACCCGACGCTGTTAGGCACTGCAACGGACTGGTTGCAGGAACGTACCGGCATCCCCACGGTCGCCCTCATCCCCATGGTCCACCATGCCTTGCCCGAAGAGGACACTCTCCAGCACCGTGCTCACCTCGACCCGCGGCAGATCAACCTTGCCCTGATCGCATACCCATACGCCAGTAACCTCGATGAGTTCGACCCCCTCATTCATGAACAAGGAGTGACGGTGGTGCCCATGCGCGACTTTGCTCGCCTGGATGGCTATCATGCCATTCTGCTGCCGGGCAGCAAGAACACCGCAGCCAGTCTGCATTACTTGCGCCAGAGTGGGTTCGCCGCCGAAATCAGCCGGGCCGCTCGCCGCGGCGTGCCGGTGCTTGGTATCTGCGGCGGGATGCAACTCCTGGGGCGGGAGATTTTCGACCCGGCTCAGGTTGAGAGCGGCAATTGCGCGGGGCTGGGCTTGCTGGATCTGACCACCACCTTGGTACCGCAGAAAACTACTCGTCAGCGCGAGACGCGGTGGAACGGCACGCTCGTGCGCGGCTACGAAATTCATCACGGGCAGACGCAGGCTGGAGCAGGAGTGCTCGAACACCTACCCGACGGCCTGGGTTGGCAGCAGGATAATGTTTACGGGGTATATCTGCATGGACTGTTTGAGAATGGGCTTTATCGGCAGCAGTTTCTGACACGGCTGGGCTGGCGCGGGCAGGCAACGAGCGAGTGGTCAACAATCGTCGATGCCAGCATCGAACAGGTCGCGCGGCTTATTGACGAGGCTGGTTGGAGAGTATAGCCAGACAGAAAAAAATCTTTTCAAGGAGGGCGTTCGTGAGAAGGGGGAAGACACCCGACACACCAGGGCACACAGCCGGGCCATTCTCTTCAGCCATAACTGTTTTCATCCTGATTCTGTCGGTTTTTTTAGTGACTGAGAGCGGACGTTCGTCTCTGTGGGCGGAGGAGTCCTCAATCCTGGACCAGTTCCGCCCGTACAACCAAGGGGTGCCGCACCTACCCGGCCTCGAACCGGGGGTCACCCTTTCTCAAGCGAACGCCAATCTGGCTAAAGAAGTCCTGCCGGACGAAGTGCTCCACCTGCTCACAAGTGGAGACTTTACGATCGCCATCCAGGAGACGACCGACCTCCCTTTGCGTCAGTCGTATATCGACGCCACTATCCAACACTCGTACGGCGTCTCGTTGAACGGAGGGGACACCCTGGCGAACTATCAAAGCGGCGCGCCTTTTCCCCTGCTTGATCCCACCGATCCGCAGGCGGGGGAAAAGCTCGCGTGGGATTTTCGCTACCGTGATTTCGCTGAAACCTTCGAGATGTGGCCGACGACCCGTGAAGTGACCGCGACGGGCGGAGTCGAGCACTTCGACCGCGGCATCATGCGTATGCGTTTCGGCATGCACCGGCCGAACCCCGCGGACAACGATCCCCAATGGCAGGAGCAGGGCATCTTGCTCAAGAACTCCTTCGAGTTGCTTAGTCCCTCGGATCGAGAGGGCGTCATACGTATTCTCACCGTGTACGACGACGACACGAAGCCGGCTGAGCAGTTGCGTTATAGTCCGCAGAACCGTCGCGCCCGCAAGGATTACGTGAACTACCTCACGCCGATCGGTGGCGCTTACGAAGCCTTACAGGAAGAGTCCCCACCCTTCTTCTTTTCCGGTTATTTACACCTTTATCGTTGGGCGTTTCTCGGCGCGCGGGTGATGCTGGTGCCGGGCTTCGCCAAAACCACCGAACTCCAGTTTGGCGGCAACCACGGCTGGTATCCGCAAGTGCCTTGGGAACTGCGGCGCGTGCTTGTGCTGGAGTGTACCCCCAAAGAAACGCACCCGTTCGGACGACGGGTGTTTTTCCTTGATCAACAAAGTTATGCTCCGTTACTAATTCTCACCTACACCCCTGGGGGTAACTTCCTCCGCCTGATCCTCAACGTGCACGCCCACCCGAGCTTTCATCACGGCAGTAACGGCGTTGCCCTACCCCTGTTCATTGGCGCAGCGGCGATTAATTATGAGCGAGAGCGCGCGACCCTCCTGACCTCCGAGGACTCGGCAACCTACAACCCGCCGCTGGCCGCTCAACGCTTCGGGTTGATGGAGCTCCTCCGTAGAGGGAAGTAGGGACAATGGCGGTACTACCGAGATGAGCGCGCGCGAGCCAGTTTTTTCGGGTCGATGCCCTCGTGCTCAAGTAACCACCGTTTGCGTTCCAGACCACCGGCGTAGCCGGTGAGCGCGCCGTTCACGCCAACCAGTCGATGACACGGAACCACAATGGCGATCGGATTGAGTGCATTGGTCATACCCACAGCCCGGTAAGCTGCCGGCTTGCCGAGTCTCACAGCCAGTTCGCCATACGAAAGAACCGTCCCCGGTGGAATGGCTCGCAACGCCGACCACACTTGCTGCTGGAAGGCAGTCCCACCGGTGTTGACCGGAATACTATTTATGCAGCTGAGGTCGCCCGCCAGATAGGCGCGCATCCGGCTGCTGAAGCCGAGTGGGTCAGTTGCCTCC
>JBGPOI010000105.1:0-11888 GCA_041487975.1 Binatia bacterium
AACTATGGTGAGCCCATACCATTAGTGAATTCGCCCCGGTTAGGGATGTGTGGTTACGAAGGCCCGGCCGAACCGCCTTATTGAGCTAGTAGCGTGCGCTGTGCACACGAAACATTCTTCTGGCAACATTCCGTTTAGATTGGGCGGGTGGTGATGATGCAAATAATGCTGCAAGGGATGGCTACGGGGAACCGCAGTGCTCGTGCGCATAGCGCACGCTACCAGAACTTCCCTTTCGAAGGGGGACTGTTCCCGTCACCTTCTCGATTGACGTGTGGATGAGGGAGGGCGGACGGCCATGAAGTGCCTCCTCATTTCCGATCTGCACTACGCCCTCAAGCAGTTCGACTGGGTGTCGAACGTGGCGAAAGATTTCGACGTGGTGGTGATCGCGGGCGACCACCTCGACATCTCTTCGCCCGTCGATGTCCGGGCTCAGATCGCCGTGATCCTGACGTACCTGAGACGCCTCCACGCCAAGACCCGACTTGTCGTCTGCTCGGGGAATCATGATCTCGATGCCCGGAACGCCGCCGGTGAGAAGTTCGCTAAGTGGATCTCCAAGGTGCGCCCTCTCGGGGTGCCGACCGACGGGGACTGTCTCGCGGTCGACGGCACGCTGTTCACGATCTGCCCCTGGTGGGACGGCCCGCAGACCCGAGAGGAGGTCGGCGCGCAGCTCGCGCGCGACGCGGAGAAGCCCAAGGACCGGTGGATCTGGGTCTACCACGCGCCGCCGGACGAATCGCCCACCAGCTGGGGCGGGCAGAAGCACTTCGGCGATGCCAATCTGCTGCGCTGGGTTGAGCAGTATGGGCCGGACATCGTGCTCACCGGCCACATCCATCAGGCGCCCTTCCGTCAGGGCGGTTCCTGGGTGGATCAGCTGGGTTCCACGTGGGTCTTCAATTCTGGACGACAAATCGGCCCGAGTCCCACACACATCGTTTTCGACACCGACGCACGGATGGCACTGTGGTTCTCGCTGGCCGGTGCCGAGATCGTGCAATTGAACGAGCCCCTCAGACGCCCGGTTCCCGAACTCACTGAGCTGCCGAGCTGGTTCAGATAGTCGTATTGGGGTCGCGATCAGAGCCCGGTGTGCACTCCTCGGCCTGCTGATGGACCAGGGTCTCAAGGACCTCGTCGACCATACCAAGGTGGTCTTCGTGATCCTCGAACTGGCTCTTCAGGTCGACGAGATAAGTCGTGACACCGTACAATCGCTGGGCGAGGAGCTTTGCGAGTTGGTAGGCGATGTCCATATGTGACTGGAGGAACTCGCTGGCGCGCTCGACCACGTGTGCCCGAGACGGCGTGAGCGTCTTGACGGTCGCCATGTGGGGGATGTCGAGCAAGACCGAGATCTCGCCGAAGATCGCGCCAGGCTCTGACACGGTATTAACTTGAAAGTCCCCCTTCAGCACTTCGACCTCCCCGTCGATCAGGATGTAGAGGATTCTTTCTCTCCCTCCTTCGGCGAGGAGCACTTCGCCAGGAGCGAAGGTCTTTTCCGGGAGCCCTTGGCAAAAGCTGAGAATCGTGCGCACCATCGTACCTCCAAAAAAAGTCACTGTATCGCGAATATCGGACGGGTCAACGTAGGGGAAAGGGTAGTACTGTCCGATATCCGACTCTCGTTGAAAAGGTCGCAGCATTAGGGTACTCCCTCATCAAGAACTATCCGTCCGAACCTGCATAGAGATGAGCAACAGAGTGACGACCGACCCACAATCCAAGGCAAGACGCCCAAGAAATAGATCCTCCACTAAACTCCCCCGGTCTTCTGCGGGCTCTCGGAGAAAGCTGGAGGTGTATCCGCAAAAGGTCACGGTGTGTCTGGCACTGTTCCTGTTTGCTTTTTTCTCAGCAGGTCTTCTGAGTTTTTTAGTCACCGCTCCGATACAGCCTCCCTATAACAACCTTGCCCTCCAACTGAACCCGAACGACTATTGTCCTGCGGTTGCACAAGATGCCACTGCCAAAGTTGCTGTGCGGGAGAGTCTGCAACGGGACTCCTGGTACTTTATCCCGGCGTACACGGTGCTCTTTGTTGCCCTGGGGCTCACGGTGTTTAGCAGCCGGAATCCGATCTGGATTTACGGTTTGGGGGTCGTGCTCCTCGCCATCTTCGCCGCCGGCAGTGACCTGCTGGGGAATCACTACCTTGAGTCCTGCATCGACGGGAATTACATCGCTGCGGGAATGGCTCGGAGGTGGTCTCTGAGGAAATGGGAGTTCTTATCTTTTGCGACCGTCGCTGCCGCACCGCCATTCCTTGCCAGAAGCGACTGGACGCAAAAAATCGGCTACGTTCTGGCAGCAATGGGAATCCCAGGTCTGCTGTTACTCGTTCCGCTCGACTTCGCCTATCCGATAGTGAGTTATGCACTCTTGCCGCTACTGGGACTCGGGCTGGTGCTCATGTCGATCACGTTCATCCGTGATCTGATGAACCCAAGTGCCCAGAGGGCACACTGGCTGTAGGCACGCAGCCGCAAGAAGCGGTGCGCCCCTACGAGGAAGGCTGATGCGCTGACTTTTGCCAGTGACTAAATACCCAGTATGTCCTTTGAACATGATTAAGCAGCGGTTTTTTTCTCAAAGACTTGTCAGCCCCGGTTAGGATTTCGTCTGCGTGCGGTGAACTGACAACTCTACCCTGAAGTTGATCTCCGGCTTCAACACGCCGCTGACGAAGCAGCCGCGTTTGGCTGGCTCCAAGAGAGCGCGCAGGGTTTCTTCACGATCGGGACTCCAGACTTCTAAGGTTAAAGCAATATCTTTGACATGTCCTTGAGGGGTGGCTTGCACGTGGCCTTGCATCCGCTGGATTGTCACCTTGCGCCGGTGGGCAGTTGCCTTGAAAGAGATGGTCATGCACGAGAGCAATGCGCCGAGAAAAGTAGACACTGGATCCGGACCTGTATCGGTCCCTCCGTCTGAGACTGGTTCATCGAGAGCCCACGTATGGCCGCGGCTGCGCGCTTGCACGGCGTAGCCACTCCCTTCCGAGACCCCTCGTGCCTCTCGCTTACCCAGTTCCACCTGGGGGCTGGCAAAAAAAGAAGAAGCTGAAACCGTTGTCGCGTCACGCCTTCGCTCACCCTCCGGACTTTGAGCTTTGGACTTTGGACCTTGAACTTTGGACTCCAGGTGTTCCAACCGCTCTTTTAAACCGCGCGTGAACTGCGACGCGGCCACACCGTCTGCGACTCGGTGATCATAGGCGATGCTGAGCGTCAACATCGGCCGGATGACGATCTGACCGTCCACAACGACTGGTCGGTCTTCCAGCGCGCCAACGAAGACCAAGACCGGTTCCCCCAGGTTAATCACCGGCGTCCCGGCGCGGATACCGAACATGCCGAGGTTGGAAACTGTAAGGCTGGCGCCGCCGATGTTTTCTGGTCCAAGCCGTCCGGAGCGGGCAGCTTCGATGAGCCGTTGGCTCTCGGCAGCCAGTTCTGCGACCGAGAACTTATCTGCACGGCGAATCACTGGCACAACCAGTCCGCGCGGCGTGTCGGCCGCGAAGCCGACATCGACCCCTTCATATAGCACGAGCGTGTCTTCTTCGACGGTGCCGTTCAGATCTGGTAACTCGGCCATCACACGGGCTGCCGCATGTAGGATCAGATCATTCAAGGTCAAAGACGGAGTTTCCGCCTTCAGTGCGGCGCGTGCCGCGAGCAAGGCGGTGGCGTCCACATCGACCATCTGCACGATGTGCGGGATGATTTGCCAAGCTTCCTGCACCCGGCGGGCGGAGGTCTTGCGAATACCGGTCAGTTTACGACGCTCACGAATGGAGCGGCCGATTCCCGTACTGGCCGGAACGGATGCTGCTGGGGCTTCGGAGACAAGGGGCTTAAGCCCCTTGTCTTTCTCTGCGACAGCTTTCTCGACATCACCAGCTGAGATAATGCCATCTGCGCTGGACGGGGTAATTGTCGAAAGATCGATGCCATGCTCGGCGGCCAGTTGTTTGGCTTTGGGAGAAGCGAGCACCTTTTTGCGCGCGAGCGCTTTGGCCGCTGCCGGTACGGATAGAGTTGCGGTAGTACCAGGCGCACTAGCTGCGCGCGATGCTTCACCAATCTCGCCGATCACGGTGCCAACCGCCACCTCTTGCCCTTCACCGACATAAATGTGCAAGATGCCGCTCGCCGGCGCTTCGAGGTCGTAAGTCGCTTTATCGGTCTCAATGGTGATAAAGACTGCGCCTTGCTCAACGCGCTCGCCATCTTGGTAATGCCACTGCAAAACCGTCCCTTCGGCCATCGCCTGGCCGATCTTGGGCATGAGGACGGCGGTACTCTGGGCCGCGGTTGCTTCAGGCAACAAGTTTTTTCACCGCCTCGTAGATGTCGTCTTCGGAGGGAACGATGCAGTTCACCAAATGTTGGCTGGTCGGCAGCGGTACGTCGGGGATCGCCAGCCGTTTGAACGGCTTATCGAGGTACGGCAGCGCATGCTCCAACAGCATAGCGCCGATTTCCGCGCCGACGCCGAGCGTGCGATAGCCTTCCTCGACCACCATGCATGCGCCGGTCTTTTTCACCGACTCGATGATGGTGTCGCGGTCGAACGGATTCAGGGTGCGAGGATCGATGACTTCGACCTCGACGCCCTCTTTGCTGAGACGATTGGCTGCGGCCAACGTCCGACGCAGCATGTCTTGCCAGGCGACAATCGTGAGCGCGTCGCCCTCGCGGCGCACCACGGCTTTGCCGAAGGGGGTAGTATACTCCCCGTCCGGCACCTCACCACGCATGGCATAGAGCAGCTTGTGTTCAAAATACACCACTGGATTGTCCAGGCGGATGGCTTCCTTGAGTAGACCCTTGGCATCCGCCGGCGTCGAGGGCACGGCGCAGAGTAGGCCGGGGGCGTGCATGATGAACGCTTCGGGACAAGCCGAGTGCTCCGGCCCGAACCCGGACCCGCCAGAGGGAGCGCGGATCACCAGCGGCACTGTGTACGCGCCGCCGTGCATGAAGCGCCACATGCCGGCCTTCAAAAAAACCTCGTCTCCGGCAGTGAAGATGAAGTCGGCGAACTGTAATTCGACGACCGGTCGCAGTCCCATGGTCGCCGCGCCGACACCCGCGCCGACCATGACGTTTTCGGAGATCGGCGAATCGAAGACCCGCTCCGGACCGAAGCGCTCCCGTAAACCTTCAGTGACCTTGAAGATGCCGCCCCACACGGCGACGTCCTGTCCGTACAAGATGACGTTTTCGTCGCGCTCCATCTCTTCGGCAAGAGCTTGGTTGATTGCTTTGCTATAGGTTATCACTGACATAAACGCCCCATTTCAAGCATACAGATCTTGTAACGCCACTTCCGGCGCCAGCAGCGGCGCGGCCTTTACCGTCGCGACTGCTTCTTCGATCTGCCGATGGATGTCCTCTTCGAGCTGCGCCAGCAACGTGTCGTTGAGAACACCAGCGGCGAATAAGGTTTGCTGTAACTTCGGCAGCGGATCCTTGGTCGCGGCTACGGTCGCGGCATCGGGTCGGTAGGTTTGCTGATCGCCAATGTAATGCCCGAACAGACGGGTCACCTTGGCCTCGATCAGGGTCGGTCCCTGACCGACGCGCGCCCGTTCCACGGCCTTCTGCATGACTTCGTGGACCGCGGCGGCATCCTGGCCATCCACCACCACACCGGGCACGCCGTAACCGGCAGCGCGGGCGGAGATGTCAGGCACGGCAGTAGAGACGCTGGTGGGCACGGAAACCGCATAGCCGTTGTTCTCGCAAAAATAGATACACGGCAACTTTTGCACGGCCGCCCAGTTGAGCGATTCGTGAAAGGTCCCACGGTTTGACGTGCCGTCACCGAAGAAGTAGGTCACCACCCGTCCCGGATAACGCCGCTTGAGCGCCATGCCGACGCCGACCGAGATGACAAACCCACCACCGAGCGTTCCGCTCTCGCCGAGAATACCGTGCGGGAGATCGACAACATGCATGACTCCGCCCTTGCCGCGACTGGTGGCGCCCTCTTTGCCGGCGATGTCGGCCAAGATCGCCGCCAAGCTCGTGCCGCGGGCGATCATATAGGCCACGCCGCGGTGGCCATAGAGGATGTAATCGTCCTTGCCCATGGCGGCGATAGCGGCGGTCTGGCAGACTTCCTGGCCCGCGCCTGCGTGTAGAGAGCCGGGAATTTCTCCGGCCATCGCCATCTGGATGACGCGCGCCTCGAAACGGCGCGCGAGCAAGGAAGTCTTAAAAATATCCAACATCACTTTCTGATCCATGATTGTTTCCTCACCTGCGAGTAACTGTAGGGGCGCACGGCGTGCGCCCCCGCTCGGTCACACCCTTTGAATGAGCCCACCGTCCACCGCGAACGCTTCACCAGTGATGAAGCGTGACGCATCGCTCACCAGAAAGAGCGCCACCTCGGCGATGTCCTCGGCCGTGCCGATGCGTCGCAGGGGCGTATTTCTGGCCAGCGCGGTGCGGACGTCATCACGCTCGATCAGCGCCTCGTGGATCATCTCGGTGTCGATCACGCCCGGACAGAGGGTATTGGCGCGTACGCCCTTCGGCCCGTAGGTGACCGCGACCGCCCGCGTCAGGGCAAGGACTGCCCCTTTGGTCGCCGTGTAGGCATGCGCATCAGCACCACCGCGCAGGGCCGCAATCGAAGCGGTGTTGAGGATCACGCCACCGCCCCGCTCGATCAACAGCGGAACCCCATATTTGCAGAAGAGAAACACCCCGCCGATGTTGATGTCGAGAATGCGCCGCCAGTCCTCCTCCGTGCAGGATACGACATCACTCATGGCCACGCCGAACCGCTTCATTGCCGAGTAGCCGATGCCGGCATTGTTGTAGAGGATGTCGAGACCGCCAAACGTGTCTTTGGCGATTGCCAGCACGCGCCGGACGTCGGCCGAAGCAGACACGTCACCGACCGCTTCCACAACCTCGCCACCGGCGGCGCGAAGCGACTCAACCGCCGCTTGCACAGATTGGGGGTCGAGGTCGTTCACCACGATCCGTGCCCCCTCGGCGGCGAAGCGGCGTGCGGCGGCGAGCCCCTGCCCACGCCCGGCGCCGGTAATCAATGCGACTTTGCCTTGTAACTGTCCCATGGCCATGCTCCTCTTTCACTTGGCTGGGCCTTGTTTACGGGAAAAATGGAGCTACGGCCAGATCACCCGCACTTCTTCAGCCAATAACGCCACCATGTTTTTCCCATCAATGAAATTGCGTGTATCGCTGAATTGCTCGACTTGCATCTCCGGAGAAGCCCAGGACTCTCGGAACTTTACCAGATCCGGCCACCACAGTTCGGCGACTCCATCGTAGGGTGGCGGCGTGTCTGATTCATATAGCTCCGGCAGGACGTGACACTGCACGTAGCGGAGCAAGTGTGGCGGCCGCGGCACCAATGGAGCATGGCGGTTGCGCCAATAGTCCTGGAACTCGGCAACCTTCATCCCGGTCCTCTCCCAAAAAGAGGGGAAGAAAAAGAGAAAAACAGGGAAGGGTTAGAAGCAGGCCATTACCCTCTCGGCAAACAGCCGCAGGTCGTCGAGCTGAAGCGGATGGGGAAAGAGCAGGAAGAAATAGCGAATGCCACTGTCTATGTATGGTGTCAGCTTCGCCACACACTCCTCCGGGGTGCCAACCACGGCACGGGCGAGAGAGGCCCGGTAGACCTCGACCGGTTGATTGAAGCGTGCCGCCTCAGTCCAGAGCCTTTCTGCGAGTGCATCCCGAGTTGGCGCGATCACGACCCGGGTGTTGTGACTGAGAGTGATTGCCTCTGGGTCACGGCCGATCTCATGGCAATGAGCAGCAAGCACGGCGCGCTTGTGGGTGTATTCCGCCAGAGTCATCTCGAAACCGATGTTGGCGATATCAGCGTAGCGGGCCACGGCGCGCATGAGATAGCGTTCGCCGTGCCCACCGATGAGGAGCGGCGGATGAGGTTTCTGCACCATCTCGGGTGTTCGCTGCCACCAGGCGAGCAGGGTTTGCAGGGTTTCTTCTAGCCGAGCTATCTGCTGCACTGGTGGAAGGAAAGAAAATCCGGCAACGTGATGATCCGGCTCAGACCCACCAGAACCGATGCCCAGTTCAAGCCGCCCGCCGCTGATGGCATCGAGCGTCGCGGCCATCTTAGCTAGCAGGGCAGGGGGGCGATACGGCGCCGCCAGAACTAGCGGGGTCAAACGAATACGCTGAGTAAGGGGCGCGAGGGCGGAGAGAGTGGTCCAGCATTCCAGCAATGGCGCATCGAGGAGATCGATCAACGTGGCCGAGTGATAGCCAAGCTGGTCGGCCCCGACCCAGACCGCCCGCAGGCTATCGAAGTCGTACCCTCGTTGATAGATGCGCACGCTGAAGCGGACGCGATGAGCAGAGTCGTGCATGTTTCGCTGATCCTTCTGCAATGGGATTCAAACTTGCTCTATCACATCTCCGGTGGTTTACAACTTTTTCCTGCGGTGTCTCTATGATACCTTAGAGAGGCGTGTGGAGGGCGGTGACAGCGCGTGATATGGAACGACATACTCGACGGAGATACCAACAATGGCGCGGAAACTAAGTGCTCAGCAAAAGCAAGCTCTGAAAAAAGAAGCTGAAGCGTGGGATCGTCTTTCTGACGAGGACCTTGCTCGCCTCTTTGTTGAAGGGCAGCAGGTGAAAGTGCGCGTTCGGCGTCCTCCGCCAAAAGCGTTGACCATTACTCTTGATGAAAGGACCCTGAACCTACTCAAACGCCTGGCTCGGCAAAAGCAGGTCGGCCCCACCCATCTGGCGGCTCTGTGGATCGCCGAACGACTCTCGCGTGAGGGGGCACCGGGAGCCGAGGCTGAACATCCTTCCAAGTGAGAACCCTGGAGACGATCTCTCTCGCGGGGTCGAAAGCTTTACTGTAACTCATGCAACAATGCCTTGGCCTCTTTCAGATCCGCCGTATCGAACCCTTCGGTGAACCAACCGTAGATCTCCGCCAGCATCTGCCGGGCTGCTTCTTTCTTGCCTTGCTGCTGCCACAGGCGGCTCAGGCTCATCACTGCCCGCAGCTCAAGCGACTTCGCCTGCTGCCGACGGGCGATCTCGATAGCTTTCAGTGAACATTGTTCAATCAACATCACGCCTCATGGGGGAGTGCGGTAAACTGAGGTGGTGGGGGCTGAGGCTGCTGGCGTAGACCTTACGCAAGTTCCACTAATTTCAGCCGCTGAAGTCTTCCCTTGGTACAGCCCCAGGGCTCCGGTCCTGGGGCTGTTTTTGTTTTTATGGCGCGCACGCCGGGGAGTGCGTGCGGAACGCCACGGAGGTCTCTCCGTAACGAAAGCCGTCATGCGAGCCGGGATCTACCGTAAACCTGACATAAATTCTTGTGTTTGCGGGATCAAACGGCACCTCCTGGTCCGATCCCACAAACACGGAGTATGTCACGACCTCTCCTGCTGGCATCAAGGCTGGAGTAAGGCACTCCCCCGTCTGCGGATTAGTACGGCAGATAGGAAAGCTCTGCCCGAGATTCGACTGCGCCGTCACACTGAGGAAGGCGTCCACAGGTCCAGTATTCACAGCCGCTACCGCAAACGCGGTGACTCCACCCGGCCCAGGAATATTCACGGCGGGTATCCCGTCGTCACTCGGGCAGGTGGCAACAACAGCAATGATGTCGGGGGCTTGAGCAGACCCTGTGCGAAGGGAGAAGGTATTGACGCCAGGGTATGTCGGCGCGGGTGAGGTATTAGTACCTTGAAAGGTGAACGTAATTATCTTGGCAAAGTTGCCGAAACTGCCCCACGCAATAGGTGCCGTTGGCGTGACGGCCAGCAAGAAGAGTTGCATCCCCCCGGCCGGGATATCCACGGGGGTGTTCGCCGTCCCTATAAGGTGACCGCTAGTATCAAGCGTTTGATACAAAAAGTCCGCTGGTAAGTCTGTGGCTGGGTGCACGGCGCTATCCACGACAGTTGCCACCGCTACGCCCACTGCCGTTGCCGTCTCATCCCCCGCGTTGATGACGGTGGCCAAGGTGGTGACGGCCACACCGACTTGGGCCGTGCGGAAGCTGGGCAGCACGGAGGCAAACAACTGAGTATCAGCAAGAGCAGCCACGGCGCTCGCCAGGTAAACGAATAAGGCTACGATGAATGTACGCATAACTCCTCCTACTTCCTTATACAGGCAAGATGTCATTTTCTCGCAAGGAACACTTCAGCCGCTGAATTTACCAGCCGTATGTCCCGTGCCTCTGCTTCTGCCTCGTGCCGAACCAATTGCTATCGTGCGCGTCCCGGCCACGGGTTAATCCAGAATTTCCCATATCAAGCTGCTTGTCCCCCAAAGGGGCATCTCTCTCTCCAGAGCGCGACTCTACCTGATTCCCCAACCGCGCTTGACTCTATCTCATTGGGGATTATCCGGAGGGAAGCGTGCGTTATCAAATGCTGGTTGTGGTCTTCACTTATGTGGCGCGAAGGATTACAAGGACCAAGACGCTAATTGTAGGGGCACGGCTTCGGCCTGGCTCTTTCACTGGCTATGTGCCTCTACGCAGACGGGGAACTATGGACCCACAAGTGCAAAAAATCATCGACGAATTACGTGAGCGCATTGCCCGCGAGGCTGAACTATTCTCCAGAGGCCAGCCTGCTGATGTCAACCAGCTTGCCTTGGCTGCTGGCCCCGAGACTGCCGGTTTCCTCAACCTGTTGATTCGCACCATGGGCGCCAAGCGTATCGTCGAGGTCGGCACGTCGATCGGCTACACCGCCTTGTGGCTGGGAGAGGCCGCCCGCGCGACCGGCGGCCGTGTCGTCGGTATGGAAGCGATCGAGACTAAACACAAACAGGCGCTGGACCATATCGCCCGTGCAGGGTTGAGCGCTGTGGTGGAAGTGCGTTTGGGCGATGCTAAAGCGATCGTACAGGAACTGTCCGGGCCGATTGACCTGGTCTTTCTTGACGCCTGGAAAGATGACTACTTCGCCTATTTCGATGCCCTCTTGCCTAAGCTGCGCGTGGGTGGCTGCATCGTGGCCGACAACATTACTTATCCCACGAGCTTCGCGGAGACCATGCGCCGCTATCAGGAGCATGTGCGGGCATATACGAACGTGCGCAGTCACCTGCTGCCCATTGGCAATGGCGAGGAGATGAGCGTGCGCATTGGGTGAGAGTGAGGTTGTTCGTGCTTTGGCTCATTGTTGAGAGCCGCAGACTCTGGAGGAATTGATCCGTTCGTCCTGAGCGTAGCGGGAGCGAAGTCGAAGGGTGAACGGGGTTCTGCCTTTGTTGCTTTGTAAAAACAATCCGTGTGAGGCAAACAATGGAGACTACAGACGAGCAATACCGAGCAACGATACAACGGACCGAAGACAAGCTTCTGCACTTCCTACACACGTTTGAAAAGCTCCAGGAAGAAATCCACTTAGGCCGCGTTGGCGAGTCGCAGGCACGCTTGCGAGAGGTCGGGGGAGAGCTGTTTCCGGCGCTGACCGCCGACTTCGCGACGCTCACTCCGCCGGAGGCACTCAAGGACTTTTACGCCAAATTGTCTGAAGCACTCACCTGCTGTGCAGAGGCATGCTCGACTTTCCTGAGCGGCAAAGGACAAAACTTCCCACAGGCATTCTTGGACAGCCGCCGGGCGCTGTGCCGTGGGCTGTACCTTCTCTATGACCTGCGAGCGCAACTTCCCACCTTGCAACAGTACTGGGTGCTGCCTGCCGCTTTGCCTACTCTCGCCACACTGGAAGCTAAAACTCCAGGGGTTGAAGTTCCGGTCGGGTTTAGCCATAAGCCGAACACGAACGCCCACGCCGAGTATTCACTCTATGTGCCGGAAAATTACACGCCGCAGCGGACCTGGCCGCTCATCGTTTGCCTGCA
>JBGPOI010000106.1:0-11865 GCA_041487975.1 Binatia bacterium
CTAAATCAGACCACAGGAGATTCGTACACTCATGCACCTGAGCCTTAATACAGTAGCGTGCGCCATGCGCACGAAAATAGCGGCGTGCAGGGGAGACGTGCGCACAGCGCACGCTACGCCGGGTGTGCCAATGTCGTGTGTTTCGATTTAGAACAAGATCTGCGTCTGTACCCGGAGCCGATGGTCGTTCCGGCTGGGACCGTGGAAAGGATCATTATCCAGAAAGCTGTAGTCTGTCTGGAGTTTCACATGGTGTCCGTACAGGTAGTAGTTGAGGCCGACAGTATACTCCATAGCGTCGCCGAACACTTTCGGGTTATTGGGGAGGTCGAAATCCACGCCCGACACACGCGCGGCGAGTTCCCACCGTTCGGGAACGAGATAGTAACCGACCTGCCCATAATAGCCCCAGTCATTGCTGTCCGGCCGTCCAGCAGCTTTGAGGTGATTGCGCCGGTAGTAGCCGGCTGCCTGCAAAGTCAGGCGCTGCCAGCGAAATCCAGCGTCAACGGTAACGTTAGTGGTCCGGTCGCCAGGCCTCACATTTTGAAAAGTTGATGCTTCATCGATGGGGTTGTAGGCAGCAGCAACCCCGACTGAAAGCTGTGGGGCGCTGACTGGTGTGGGCGAGGTTTCCAGGTAGCCATAGGGCTCGAGGATATCCAGTTCTAGTCGTCCCAGGGTGGCGATCTCTTTGCCAAGAGGGGCGATGTTCTGCTGTCCTCCTGCGTCCAGGGCACGGATGCTGTTGAGCGCGGCAACATCGTAAGAGAGACGACCCAATTTGCCGCCTGCGTGTGCACCAACCGCCCGCTGGAGGTTAAAGGCGTAGTCTGCTGCGGAGAGATCTGGAAACAACAGGTTCCCTGGGTGAGTGTAGAATTGTCGGCTGTATGGCAGGATAAAACGCCCAGCTTGCACGCTCAGTTCCGGAGAGAAGTGGTACTGCATCCACCAATCCAGCATGCTCACCTTGTTGTTGTTGCCGAAGGTACTGGCTTCGTACTGGAAGAAATACGACACGTTGGGATCGAATACCGTCCCCGAAAACGCCAGACGGGCGAGAGCAACGTCGAAATTGTGATTGCTCTTGCCCTTCTCCGGATCGAAGAACGTATACCGCGCTTGGGCAAAGCCGTTCACATGGAGAGAGAAACTGTTATCTTCGGTCCGGACGAAAAATCCATTGTCGTAGACGTCTTTCGCGTCGAACCCACGCTCTTTGATTTTATGCTCTGGGCCGTGGCCAAACTCGAGTCCAGTGGAGGCGCGTTCTTTCTCCTTTCCTTCTAACTCGATCAGCCGCTTTTCCATCGTTTCCATGTAGGCGCGCTGCTCGGCCATCTGGCGGCGCAGTTGCGCCAGCTCGTCTCCGCTCTCAGCAGCCGATCCGCGACCCACCACGCTGACTGCAAGCAGTGCACCGACAAAAACCGCTATCCCCCTATTCCCCTTCATGTACTCCTCCTGGTGATGAGACTCTTATGCTTTGAGCAGGCCCACAGGGGGAGCAAAAAAGATGCCTTGGCGCGAGAAAAGCACGCCATCATGACACTGGCGCGGAAGCAAAGCCACGCGGACAACTGGAATTTGAGCCTTATTCTCCTGAGTTGGCCACTTTATTTCTGGTGTTTCTTTGAGGTAAGGTGAGCACGACAGTTCTGACCGTAATGTTGAAAAAAGAAGCAACTGCTCATAGCGTTGCTCAATATATGAGCAAACTGCCAACGGCAGCAGTTGGGAAGCAAGAGAGAGTACTATCCCTATACTTTCTGATCCGGTAAGAATCAATTAGTAGAGGCAGAGAAGACCGGGAAAGCAGAGAAAGAAAGGAGCGAAAGATTGTGTCTGCAGCCGTCGAGATACACAGACTCATTCCAGGTGAAATCCTCCCCGCTCCCGGCGTCCTGACCCTCAACGACGGACGGCCGATTCTCGCCGTGCTGGTGCTTAATACGGGAGACCGTCCCATCCAAGTGGGGTCGCACTATCACTTTTTTGAGGTCAACCGGGCGTTGCGCTTCGACCGGGCCGCGGGCTTCGGAATGCGCCTGGACATCCCAGCGGGCACGGCGGTCCGCTTCGAGCCTGGGGAAGAAAAGGAGGTAACTCTAGTACCGTTTGGCGGTCAGCGCAGAGTCCTGGGGCTCAACAGCCTCACTGATGGAGATACGACTGACGGCGAGGTTCAACAACGGGCCCTGCGCATGGCTGAGGAGCGAGGGTTCCTCATGGCCGATGGCGCCAACGGGCAGGGCGAAAAGGAGTAGGAGCACAGCACGCTGCGCCCCTACCAGAGTTCGAGGAGGCAAACATCACCGTGCGTATCAACGTGCCACGCCTGGGGGTGGGCGGACCGGTCGGCTCGGGCAAGACCGCCCTCATTGAACAACTCGTCCCTTATCTCCAGCGACAGGGCAGACAGCTCGCCGTGGTGACCAACGACATCTTGACCCAGGAAGATGCTGAGCGACTACGTGGCCGCGGCTTTCTGCCGCCGGAGCGGATCATCGGAGTCGAGACCGGCGCCTGCCCACACACTGTCATTCGTGAAGATCCCACCGTGAACCTGGAGGCGGTGCGTCTGTTGGAAGAACGCTTCCCGGACCTTGACCTCATTCTCTTGGAGAGCGGGGGAGACAACCTAGCCTCGACCTACTCCCCAGAACTGGCCGATGCGTTTATTTTTGTGATCGACGTCGCCGGGGGCGATGACATCCCCCGGAAGCAAGGGCCGGGAATCACGCGCTCGGATCTGCTGGTGATCAACAAGGTCGATCTGGCTCCCTACGTCGGGGCCAACCTGGACGTCATGACCCGGGACGCCCTGCGCGTCCGCGGGACCCGCCCTTTTTTCTTCACCAACTGTAAGACCGGGCAAGGGATCGCCGAGGTGGGCGCGTGGATCGAGCGGGAGTTGCTGTTCGGCTAGCATGTTCCTCAGCACAACAACCTCATGGGGTAGCGCGGTCGCTCAGCAGCGTCGAAGCGTCCGAGGATACGCCGAGGCTGCCACGAGAGTTCGCAGTCTACCTGAGTGAAGCCCTCGAGCAACGTCCGGCCGACTCGGTCGGCAAACATGGGGTTTGTACACTCTCCTTCGCCGTTGGCCGGGGCAAAACGGTTCTCCAGCACGCTTTTGTCACCCATCCCTTTCATCTCACTCGGCCCTGGTATTTGGATCCGGCCCTGCCAGGCATGACTGTGGTATATATCCAGACTCCGGCTGGTGGACTCATCCAGGGGGACCGGACGTGCCTGCGCTGCACGCTGGGTCCGGGAGCGCAAGTGCACCTGACTACTCAGGCCGCGGAAAAAATTCACACCATGACCGCGAACTGTGCGCTCCAGCAGACCTCGTTCGTCCTTGGCGCGGGAGCGTACCTCGAATATTGTCCGGAGCCGGTGATTCTTTTTGCCGGGAGTCGGTTTGGTCAGGAGCTGTGGGTAGAGTTGGGAGAAGGAGCGAGCTTTTTTGGGGCCGAGATTTTTCTCGCTCATTGCGGTGCAGACGGTTCATCCTTCAAGGCTCTCACCACCGGTCTGAGGGTGCAGGACGCCAACGGCACCCTCGTGTTGCATGATCGTAGCCTGGTACTGCCGGCGCAACAAGGCTTTGTTGGTCCGGGAATCCTCGGCCCGTATCGGGTGTGGGGGCAGGCGTTGCTGATTAGCCCGCTGGTGTCGTCCACTTGGGCCCGAGAAGTCCAGACCGTGATTTCGGCTGAGCCAGGGGTGATCTGTGGCGCCACTGTGCTGCCGTGGGAGCGCGGGATCGGCATCAAAGCGGTCGGGACCGAGATCCGCGCGGTTCGCCGCGTCCTCCATGCTGCCTGGCATGCCCTTCGGATGCGACACCTCGGAGTAGCGGCTCCGTTGTTTCCCAAGTAAGGGCGGGAGAACGCATATGCTGCGCTTGAGTCACCGTCTCGGCAACATTCACACTACCCTTGCTCTGGCAGCACGGGTCACCGTGTGGCAGCAGGAGGGCAAACTTGACGAGGTGACGGTGGAAGAACGTGAGGCACATAAGAGCCGCCTGCGCGTGCACACCCGCAAAGGCCGCGAGCTTGGACTGCTGCTGCCGCGCGGCACCGAGTTGACCGCGGGCGATGTCTTTGCCTTGGAAGGAGAAGAAGGGGGGGTGCTCATTCATCTCGCTCTCCAGGAAATCATGGTGTTAGTCCCGCGGCCTTGCACCAACGCAGCGGAGCGACTGCGCCGAGCCGTGCGTCTCGGGCACGTGTTGGGCAACCAGCACTGGCCGGTGGCGGTGGTTGGTGAGCAGGTCCTGGTACCGGTCACACTCGACCGGGCAGTGATGGAAACGGTGCTCAAGACCCACCACCTCACCGACCACTTCTCCATCCATTACGAGCAGCGCTTCTGGCCGAAGGAAGAAGAGGGAGAGGGCCGATGGACGACGCATCACTAACAGCGATCTTGCAGATCGCCGATTCTTTTTTCCCGTCTGGGATGGTGACGCTCTCTCATGGGCTGGAAGCGTTCATCAGCCTGCGCCCGCAGTCACAAACAGAGATTCCCCAGCTGCTCGAAGACTATCTCAGCAGCAAAGTCGCCCCCTTCGATCTCGTCGCCTATGCGCAGGCCTACCGGGCCACGGCGGCCGCGGACCTGGAACGTCTGCACGCCATTGATCGGTATCTGACCGCGTCGCTGCTGCCCCAAGAGCTGCGTCAGGGCTCGGCCCGCTCAGGCCGGGCGTTGCTGGAGACGTTGAACCCTTTGGTGGAGGCTCCTCTGCTCCAGGCTTTTGCCCGAGGGGTCAAAGAGGGCAGAAGTGCAGGCAATACCCCGGTGTGCCTCGGGCTGCTGTGCGCTGTGTGGCAGGTGCCGTTGCGCGCAGGCGCGATCGTCCACCTGTACACCTTTACGGTCAGCTTCTTGGGTGCCGCCCTGCGTCTGGGGTGCCTCGGACATCGTGAAGCGCAAAGGATTTTACTCAGCGTGCGTCCTCACTTTCCCCAGTTGATCGATTCTGCTTTGGAGCGTGACTTGGAAGAGATGAGTGCTTTTGCTCCCCTGCTAGACATCCGCGCCATGCAGCATGCGTATCTACCGGTGCGGCTCTTTAGTTCGTAAGGGCGGCCCCGCAGAGTTGCTCTGCCCTCCTCGTGCAGTTTCACATAACCTCTTGGGCAATACCGCTGGAGGGGCGTACAACCGTGCGCTCCTACCCGCCTGCCCCCTGCTGCTGATGCAGCAATCTGACTCCCGCTTTGCCCCCTCCATAAACAACTATACGATCACTGTCTGTCCTGCACGGGCACGCGGACAGAAAATTTTTTTGTGAGATCATAGCGTTGAGGTGGTGAGAGATGCGGCCGCGGCGGCAGGCATGCTCCTTGCTTTCCCCTCTGAACTCCGGCTGTCGGCGGACGGGGAACAGATGGAGTAGAGGAAAAGCACATCATGTCAGCGCGTATGAGGAAAGCAGCAACCCGCTCGCTACGGTCGTTGTCGCGCCGCCAATTCCTGCAAGCTGCGGGAATGGCGGCGCTGCTCGCTCACCTGCCGGGCGCATGGGTTGGTCGAGTCTTCGCCTCCGATGCACCGGAGATGCTGCAGCTCCGTATCGGCATTATTGCCCTCACTGATTGTTCTTCAGGGGTCGTCTTCCAAACGGCGGCACTCCTCCCCTGGCTCACCGTGCGAGACAACGTCCTCCTTGCTATCGAATCGCGCACCGGCGCTCGGAGCATCGAGGAGCGGTGGCGACTCGCAGAGGACTACCTGACACAGGTGGGGTTGGCAGGAATCGGAGACAGCCTGCCGGAGGAAATCTCAGCGGGAATGCGGCAGCGAGTCGGTATTGCCCGCGCCTTCGCCGTCGAACCGCAGGTGCTGCTCCTCGACGAACCCTTCAGCCTACTCGACGCCCTGACGCGGTTTGAACTGCAAGAGGAGCTGCTGAGGCTTTGTGAACGGACCAACAAGACGGTTGTCATGGTCACGCGTGACGTGGACGAAGCGCTGTTGCTCGCCGACCGTATCGTGATGATGACGAATGGCCCCGCCGCGACGATCGGGGGCATTCTGCCGGTGCCCTTGCCGCGTCCGCGCACGCGGGCAATGGTGTTGGAGCATCCGGCGTACTACCCAGCCCGCGACCATCTGCTGCGGTTTCTGGAATCTGGTATATCACCGCCGGAAGACGAGAAAGGGGATGAGGATGAAGAGATCGATCGCACGACTGTTATTCACGCTCGCTAGCCTGGTGGGAGTGATAACAACCCCAGCCACCACGTGGAGTGACATCGTCCTCACGCAGATTTCCCCGAAGCTCTCGCTCAGTGGAAGCCTGCGCCTACGCGGGGAGTTCTGGAACTGGTTCGAACCGAAGGGAGCGCAAAACAACGACTATGATTTTTTTGCTTCAGTCCTTCGCGGGGCGGTGAAATGGACGGACGAATACTTTGACTTTATCGTCGAAGCGCAGCATGTGAGCCTCCTCAATCTCCCAGATGATGCCATAGCTCCAGCCCCACAAGGTTCACTCGGGGGAGGCGCGTCGTATTTTGCCCATAATCGCCGTGCGAACGATACTAACATCTTTCTGAGACAGGGGTTCTTAACCCTCAAATACCTGGGCGTCGAAGGTCTCACCATCAAGGGCGGACGCTTCGAGTTTTCTGAAGGCCTCGAAGTGCTCACCAAAGATCCGACGTTGGACTGGCTCAAGAATGCCCGGATATCCCAGCGACTCATTGGTCCCTTTAACTTTTCCCACGTTGGCCGTTCTTTTGACGGCGCGACAGGAAGTTTCACTCGCGGACCACTGAACTTTACAATTATGGCGTCCCACCCTACGCAAGGGGGGTTCGACCTGGCAGGTATGAAGGAAATGGATAAGATTGATCTGCTCTACGCTGCGATCAATCTCACCCGGCCAGAGTTTGCACCGAACAGCGACGCGCGTCTTTTCTATATCTACTACAGTGATGGCCGCGGGCTGTTGAAGACGGACAACCGGCCAGCAGCGATTCGGGCGGCAGACCACCAAGATATCTTTATCCACACCGAAGGAGGGCACTGGGTTCACGTTCTCCCCACCAGCGCAGGTCCTATCGACTTCTTAGCGTGGGGAGCGGTGCAACAAGGAGAATGGGGACTCCTCGATCATTTTGCTTGGCGGTTTGACCTGGAGGCGGGCTGGCAACCCGCTACCCTGCCGTGGAAACCGTGGGTGCGCATTGGTTATGGCCGCAGTTCAGGCGATGACAACCCGAATGATGATGCTCATGAGACGTTCTTCCAGATCCTGCCCACAGGGAGAATCTACTCGTGGTCTACCTTCTACAACCTGATGAATAATGAGGATGCTTTTATCCAGTTCATCCTTCGTCCAATCGCGGGGTTTGTGTGGCGTACCGACTTCCACAATATTCGCCTGCCCGAGTCGCGCGATCTGTGGTACCAGGGAGCGGGCGCAACGTTGAGCGACCGCAACGTGGGATTTGGTTTCTCCGGACGGCCGGCGTTTAGCAAGCGCGACCTCTTCCGGGTGGTCGAGAGTCAACTCACCTACGCGTGGAGTCCCGCCCTCGAATGCACCGTCTACTACGCGCACATCTTCACTGGTGACGTGGCGCGCAAGATTTTTGCCAGCGACCAGGCCGATTTTGCCTATCTCGAAGTGATATTAAAGTTATAAGCCTCTCCCTCCATTTGACGAGAGCAGGGGGGGCATCAGGGACTGGCCGCTTCTCTCTCGTCGCCCGGCTAACAAAGCAGCATGCTGCTGCTCCAGCAACAGGCCCGCATTTCGCAGAGAGTCACCGCGGACAAAAATGCTGAATTTCCGCGTGAGAGGTCCCGTTGTCAATCTGGCATGTTTCCTGCTCCCTAATATTTATAGCAGCGCGCAAGGCGCTAATGCCCCGGGGAGGAGGCTCCCCTCCTGCTTCCTCCTCATCTATAGGGGACGGTGGTTCCCTCCCACCGTCCCCACCTTCCTGACTTTTCCCCTCCAGATATCTTTTTTATCCCCCTTTTCCCTTCCGCAGGGGGCAGCAGCCCCCTCCTGCCGTCTCTGTCCTTCCTCTCCTTTCTCTTTGCGGTTTCAGCTCGTACTGATTCTGTTTTAACGCCGCAATAGAAACTCGACCTTGTTCCTCTCCAATCTACACGGAATATTACGTTACAGTATTTGCTGCTCTAACAGCAAATTGCTGCCTGTCTGCCTATTTATCACCATACCCTTCTGTATTCTCGCTGTAGCCCTGCCTCTGTAGCCAAGAGAGAAAACTATTTTCTTCTGAACACTTACCCTGTCCCAGGTCCCTGCTCGCCGTCATGGCCCGCTACTTGCGCTACTCTTTCGAGCTACTCGTTCCAGACAGAGAATAGATCGGAGGAGGGAGAGATAATGACCCGAACTCAGCGTGAGCGACTCGTTGTGATCGGCAACGGTATGGCAGGCGCACGAGTGGTTGAAGAAATCCTGCAGCGGGATGGGAACCAGTTCGCGGTCATCATGTTTGGGGCCGAACCTTACGGCAATTACAATCGCATCCTGCTCTCCAATGTCCTCAACGGCTCGCAGAAGATGGAGGAGATCTTTCTCAACCCGCTTGCCTGGTACGAAGAACACCACATCAGGCTACATGCTGGGGTCAAGGCGACAGTGATCGACCGTGCACGCCGGCTTGTTATTGGCAAACCGCTGCGCCGCTCGGCGTCCGCCTATGGCCTTGACGGCTGCGACCAGACCGCGCCAGCGATTGAGGAACCATACGACAAGGTCATCATCGCCACGGGGTCGCGCCCGTTTGTCCCGCCTCTAGACGGGATGGGCAAGCCTGGCACGTTTCTCTTTCGCACGCTTGATGACTGCGAACAGATCGGTGCATACGCCAAGCGCTGTCGGAAAGCTACAGTGATCGGGGGAGGCCTGCTCGGCCTTGAGGCCGCCCGCGGACTGCTCACACACGGGGTTGGGGTCACGGTACTCGAAGCTCTGCCGCAGCTCATGAGCGCACAGCTCGACCCAGAAGCGGGCGCACTGCTCAAAACCACCATGGAGCAGATGGGAGTTCGTGTCCTCTTGGAAAAAATCTCCACGCATGTCCTGGGCGCGGAACACGTCACCGGTTTGCAGTTCAAAGACGGTACCACCCTAGAGACCGATATGGTGGTGGTCAGCGCTGGGATCCGGCCGATCGTCGAAGTGGCCAAGGATTCGGGGCTCATCGTCGAGCGAGGTATTGTCTGTGATGACCAACTGCGGACCAGCGACCCGGATATTTTCGCCGTGGGCGAGTGCGTGCAGCACAGGGGTGTCATTTACGGTCTGGTGGACCCGATCTGGGATCAGGCCAAGACGATAGCGGAGGTGCTGACCGGGGTGCATCCGCACGCCGCCTATCAGGGGTCTAAGCTGGCGACCAAACTGAAAGTGATGGGGGTCGAACTGGCGTCGATGGGAGACACGAAAGCGGCGCGGCCCGAGGACGAAGTGGTCGTCTACCGTGAGCCCTCGCGCGGGGTCTACAAGAAAATGGTAGTCCGTGATGGCAAGTTGGCCGGCGCCATCCTGCTCGGCGAGACCGATACCGCCGGCGTGCTGACACAGATGTTCAGCCTGGAAACCGTGCTCCCCGAACGCCGGGCGGACCTGTTGTTCGGCACCTCCAGCGGGATGCCGATCCTGTCGGTTTTCGACCTGCCCGCCCACGCCCAGATCTGTAACTGTAATGGCGTCTCCAAGGGGCGGATCAAGGAAGCGATTCAGATTGGCGCGTGTCAATCGGTCACCCAGGTCGGCGCGCACACCAAGGCAGGCACAGGCTGCGGAAGCTGCAAAAGCCTGATCCTGCAGCTCCTGGAAGTGTACGCCGGCGAGGTGCGGGAAGACCCGAGCGAACACTATTACGTGCCGGGTGTGCCGCTCACCAAACCGCAGCTCATCGCCGCGATCAAGGAGAAAGGGCTGAAGAGCGTGAGCGCCGTGTTCCGCGCACTCGCGGACGGCAAAGAGGATGCGGGCAGCAAGGCCGGCCTGGCCTCGCTGCTCAAATCGCTCTGGCCTGGCGAGTATGAGGATGAGCGGGATGCCCGGTTTATCAACGACCGGGTGCACGCCAACATCCAGCGGGACGGCACCTTCAGCGTGGTGCCCCGCATCTATGGTGGGGTGACTTCGGCGGCCGAACTTAGACGCATTGCCGACGTAGCCGAAAAGTATCAGGTGCAGATGGTGAAGATCACTGGCGGCCAGCGCATCGATCTCCTCGGTATAAAAAAGGAAGACCTTCCCGCTATCTGGCAGGACCTCGGCATGCCGAGCGGCCACGCCTACACCAAAGCCTTTCGCACCTGCAAAAGTTGTGTGGGCACCGACTTTTGTCGCTACGGCCTGGGGGACTCCATCGCCCTGTCACAAAAAATCGAGCGACGTTTTCAGGGCGTCGAATCTCCCCACAAGATGAAGCTCGCCACCGCTGGCTGCCCGCGCAACTGCTCCGAGGCCTACGTCAAAGACCTCGGCGCCGTGGCCATCGAAGGCGGGCAGTGGGAGATCTACCTCGGGGGCGCGGCGGGCGGCACGGTCCGCAAAGGCGACTTGCTCTGCACGGTCAAGACCCATGACGAGGTGTTGCAGTACATGGGCCGTTTCATGCAGTACTACCGGGAAAACGCCAAGTACCTGGAGCGCAGCTACGGCTTTGTCGAGCGCCTCGGCATCGAGCGGCTCCGTGACATCCTGGTCAATGACAGCGAGGGCATCTGCGCGCGGCTCGGCGCGGAAATCGAGGCGGCGGTAGCCGCGTATAAAGACCCCTGGGCAACAGAAGCTGCCCGGCCCGTTCACGCCAGCCAGTTTGCCAATCCGGTCTCGGTGAAAGCGGACTCAGAGGAGGCACGGCCATGAACCAAAGCCCACTATCCTCTGTCCCCAGAGAGGGAACACAGAGCTGGTACAACGGAGCCGTGCAGTGCCACGAGGTCGATCTGGGACCGGTGGATTTTATTCCGCTCGGGGAAGGGCGTGCTTATGTTGTTGCCGGCCGCACCATCGCGGTGTTCCGCCAGCGGGATGGTCAGCTTTTCGCCTCGGACAACGAATGCCCGCACCGTGGTGGACCGCTGGCCGACGGCATTGTCGGCGCAGGCAAAGTCATCTGCCCCCTACATACGTGGAAGTTCGACCTCGCAACCGGCCGTTGCCTGGGTGAAGAGGTCACGATTCGCACTTACCTGGTACGCGAGGTGAACGGGCACATTGTGATGGAAATCTCATAGACTCTGACAACAGCGCTTGTCAGAGTTCGACACTCGCATAGTAACCAATAGAGATCTCACGGAAATGGAGGAAAGAGGGAGTGAGAGGATTTTTTCGGGCCGGCCACTGGCCCACATTGTTGAGCGCGTTCCTTTACTTTGACACCAGCTTCATGGTCTGGGTGTTGATCGGTGCCCTGGGCGTCTTCATCGCCCAAGACTTCGGACTGTCAGCCTCACAAAAAGGCGTGCTGGTCGCCCTGCCCTTGTTGGCCGGGGCGATCCTGCGCATCCCTATGGGCATCGCCGCCGATCACTATGGTCCCAAACGCACGGGCGCGGTGGGATTGCTGCTGACCTCTGTGCCGCTGCTGCTCGGGTGGTTAGGCGCCGCGTCACTGTCACAGCTCTGGGCGCTCGGCATGTTCCTAGGCATCGCCGGCGCCAGCTTTGCCGTGGCGCTGCCGCTGGCCAGCCGCTGGTATCCGCCGCAGTATCAGGGGCTGGCAATGGGGATTGCTGGAGCCGGTAACAGTGGGACGGTGATCGCCGCGCTGGTCGCACCAAGACTGGCTGAACGCTGTGGCTGGCACAACGTCTTTGGTCTAGCCCTGGTGCCAA
>JBGPOI010000107.1:0-11824 GCA_041487975.1 Binatia bacterium
ACGCCGCATGGCGGGCTGCTCCATTTTTCTTCAACGGGCAGCGACCCAAGGTGATGTGAGCGCTGAACTCGTCGCGGAATTTGCTGATATAGCTCTGCGTCGGCATAGCCGCGGCATCGGCGAGGACGCAGACGGTGTTGCCCATCATGTTGTCGGAGATCTTGTTCATCAGATCGATATCTTCCGCCCGGCCACTGCCTTCTTCCAGCCGCACTAAGAGTTTGTGCAGCCAGCCTGTGCCTTCGCGGCAGGGCGAGCACTGGCCACATGACTCATGGTGATAAAAGCGATCGACAATCTCCAGCGCTCGCACCATGCAAGTGTCCTCGTCCATGACAATAATGCCAGCCGTACCGAGGAAGGCGTTGATCTTGCGCATGGAGTCGAAGTCCATGTTCACATCGATCTCACCCGGAGTGAGCACGGGAAACGACGAGCCAGCAGGCATGACCGCCTTGAGTTTTTTTCCGCCACGAATGCCGCCGGCGTAGTCGTAGATCACGGTCCGCAAGGGCATGCCCATCGGCAGTTCATAGAGGCCGGGTTTCTCGACGTGACCGCTTACGCAATAGATCTTCGGGCCGGGTCCGGTCTCTGGACCGATCGCCTTAAACCAGGCCGGGCCGTTTTTCATGATCGACGGGACGCAGGAAAGCGTCTCGACATTCTGCACGATCGTCGGGCTGCCAAACAGACCGTACACGGCGGGAAACGGTGGCTTGATGCGCGGGTAAGCACGCTTTCCTTCCAGTGACTCAATCAGCCCGGTTTCCTCGCCACAGATGTACGCGCCCGCGCCACGGTGCACGTAGACGTCGAGATGGTAGCCGGTGCCGAAGATGTTTTTGCCGAGCAAACCTTTGGCATAGGCCTCAGCAATCGCCTCCTCCAGGCGCTTGGCGCCCAAGGCGAACTCGCCGCGAATGTAGATGTAGGCGGTATGGGATTTGATCGCGTAGGCGGCGATGAGGATACCTTCAAGCAAGACGTGGGTGTTCCACTCGATGATCGCGCGGTCCTTGAAGGTCCCAGGTTCGCTCTCGTCGGCGTTACAGCAGAGATAGACGGGCTTGGGAGAATCCTTGGGCAGGAACCCCCATTTCATGCCGGCAACAAACCCGGCGCCGCCGCGCCCGCGCAGGTTCGAGGCTTTCACCTGGTCGGTCACCTCTTCCGGTTTGAGCATGGTCAACGCCTTGCGTGCGGCCTCGTAGCCGCCATGGGCCAGGTAAACATCAAGTTTGCGAATGTCGGGGACATCCAGATGGCGCAGGAGCACCTTCTCAGTCATTAGCTTTGCCTCATCTCACATTTAGTGTAGCTGACGGGAGGAAATCGCGCAGGAAACACGCAGGGGAGCATATCGGCTGGGGTTTTTACTGTCAACGGAGGACCGCGGGCCGCGCCCGTCATTTACATTTCCCGCCCCCTCTGGTTTAACCACCGCCGATGAGCGACTTCTTCACTCTCTGGCTGCATCTGTTAGGGCTGGCGGTCTATTTTGGTAGCGGCGTGACCCTGCTTGTCGTGCTGTTGCCGATGGCGGCGCAGCTTCCCACCCCGCGCGACAAGCAACGCTTCCTCGCTCAAGGGCTCAAGCTCTACAACCCGTTGAGCATCGGTGCCTTGGGCGTGGCGCTTATGACTGGCGCGTTTAACCTGACCTCATACAAGGCGAGGTTCGGGCGACGGTTCTTTGAGTTGCTCGGCGGTGTGCTGGGATTCAAACTGCTCCTGGTTTTCCTGTTGATCAACGTCAGCGCCGCGGTTTCGCTGGGCATGGGACACCGGATCGTGCGTACAGAGTTGCGCGGCGAGGCGATTGAGCCCGCGCGACTGATCGGTTTGGTGAAGCGGATGCAGATTTTCACCATCGTTGCTCTATTGCTGACTGCCTGGATCGTGTGGGTCTCGCTCAACTTGACCAGAATTGCTAGGCTGCCGACCTAAAAGGCTGCCGACAAGCTTCGTGTTCGCCCTTCGACAAGCCTGTCCTGAGCAAAGTTGAAGCGCCGATTGCCCTTTGTTCACTTCTTTTAAGGATGGATAAGAAATCAAGCATCTTTCACCTCCCTGAGTTTCTTCAGGAGCCCCCCAAATGCTGAAGCCACTCTATCGCACGAGGTGAGGGGAACCAACGGAAATTGTAGTGTAACTCACCGTGCCTTGGGGGGTGGCCTCAGAAGCGAGCCGGTCCAGCAGGGAAGTAGCCTCGATGAAACGTAGCGAAATCCAGGAGTCGGTGTTTTCTCCAGATTCCGCTCTGCTTCATCCGGGCTACGTCGCTTATTGAACAACCCGAACCGCCTCTTTCAGCAGCACGTTTTCTGCGTGACAGAGAGAGTTGCGGCGGGCAAAAGTCACGACCGTAAAGAATAATTCAAATTGAAAATATATTAATGCAAGACCTGACCCCATTTCTTGCCCTTGTTCTCGTCCCTGCGTAGGGCTGAGGTTGACGAAGTAAATCTGACCGCGGCTAATCATCCTTCAAGCCATCCGCCTCAGCAGCGGCAAAGCCTTTGGAGATTGCCGCGCACTCGGCTTGGATTGCCGGATCTGCAGCCAGGTGCGCCATAGCCTCAGCAAAGGCGCGTGCCTTTTGCTGAGCCGCGAACTCTTGCAACGCCACAGTAACGAGGCGATTGAGGTTCTGGCGGAGGTCCGGTGGAGCTAGGGCGTTCACTTCCGCAATGAGCTGACGCGATAAGGCTATACTGCGACGAACCGTTCTGGGAAAAACACGAGCCGCTTTGGGCACCACTTTCGCTTTCATGTCACACTTTTTGTCACACATCAGGTAACCTAGACGGAATGGCCTGTCAACGCGAGACTTCTTCCCTGCCCGGCAAACACGCCCGCCAGCGTAGCAAATTCTTCCAGGCTCAACGTCTCGCCGCGCCGCTGCAAATCCATCCCCGCTTGCTGTCCTGCCTCGTCAAGGTCGCTATAACCGCCCGCTCGCAACGCGTTACGTAGAATCTTACGGCGTTGGGCAAAAGCGGTTTTGACCACACGGCGAAAGATTTTCTCATCTCGCACCGCAACACGCGGAGCCTCTTGGAAGACAAGCTGCACGACTTGGGACTCAACTTTGGGGGCAGGAAAAAAACTCCGCGGCCCTGCCGTGCATACTGTTGTCACCGCAGCATAGAGTTGGGTGAGTACCGAGGGCACCCCATAGGCTTTGGTGCCCGGAGCGGCGCTGAGACGCTCGGCCACCTCTTTCTGAATCATGACCGTCACTTCTGGAAACTGGCGCCTGTGCTCCAGCAAACGGAAGAGAATCGGCGTCGCCACGTTGTAGGGCAGGCTGGCGACTACGTGGATCACCGGTTCGGGGAAAGCAGTAGACGGGTCGAGAGCGAGGAAGTCAGCGGTGATGACCTGGACTCGGTCGTTCCTCGCAAACCGCTCGCGCAAACGGTCGGCCAGGACTGTATCCACCTCGACCACATAGAGCCGCGCCGCCAGCTCGGCCAGTTTGTCAGAAAGCGCACCCAAGCCAGGACCGATCTCCAGAATTGTCGTTTCAGGGCCGATCCGCGCCGCCGCGATCATGCGGTCAATTACGGTGGGATCAATGAGAAAATGCTGACCGAGATGTTTATGCGGCCTGATCCCTAGCTCGCCGAGGGCAAAGCGCGCTTGCTGTAAGAGAGTAGGCACGTTCTATAGAGGCAGGACAGCAGAGGCGTTCAGTTCAAGAGAGGCGTGTTGCCCTTGGGCTAGACGCCAGGCTCCGGCGAAGGCGATCATCGCCGCGTTGTCGGTGCAGAATCGGAGAGAAGGGACAAACACCCGCAGTCCGCGTTGCTCCCCTTCGGTAAGCATGCGCTGACGCAGTCTCGAGTTGGCCGATACACCACCAGATACCACGACCCGCTCCAATCCTAGTTCGCGTGCCGCTCGTAGCGTCGGTTCGACCAGCATATCGACGACGGCTTCCTGGTAACTGGCGGCGATGTCCTCATCACGGAATGTGGTCCGACCCTGCGCCTGGAGGAACTGACGCAGAGCGGTTTTGAGGCCGCTGAAGCTGAAGCCATACTTGCCGGTCCCTGCAATCCCTCGACCGTGCTCAGGACCGGATTTGCTCAGGACAGGCTTAAGACGCGCGCGGGGAAAGCGCACAGCGGCCGGATCGCCACGTTGCGCCAACCGGTCGATCACCCGACCACCAGGATACCCCAGTCCGAGCATCTTGGCGGCTTTATCGAAGGCCTCGCCGGCAGCGTCGTCGCGCGTCCCACCGAGCAGGAGATAATCGCCCCAGTCGCGCGCCAGGTACAAACTGGTGTGGCCACCGGAAACCAGGAGACAAAGAAACGGAAAAGGCACCTCTTGCTCAAGCCGCACGGCGAGCAGATGACCTTCCAGATGGTTCACCCCGATCAGGGGCACGTCTTTCGCCACGGCCAAGGCTTTGGCCACCGACACCCCAACCAGCAGAGAACCAACCAACCCCGGCCCGCAGGTCACGGCGATGCCATCAAGATGATCGAGCCGCGCCCCGGCCGTGTGGAGAGCCTGATCGATAATCGGTAGGACGTTGCGCATGTGGTGGCGAGAGGCCAGCTCAGGCACGACCCCACCATAAGGGCTATGCACCTCATCTTGCGAAGAGACGACGCTGGCCAGGATCTCCGTGCCACGCACCACAGCGGCAGCAGTATCATCACAAGAAGTTTCGATCCCCAGGATGGACAAGGGATTAGTGCGGGAGGGTGTCACTCGGTGGCGGCTCCTCTGCCGACAGACGCGCCAGGGCGCTGAGGGCCTTGAGATTTGTCGGCGCAACTTGCAGACAGCGCTGGTACGCCGCGCGCGCCTGGACATAGTCCCCCAGGTCCTCGTAGACCGCTCCTTGCAAGCTGGTAGTTTCTCCGAGCCATGCGCGGTCGCCCGGGGTAAACAACAACTCAGCCTTGCGGAGAAATGCCACCGCCTGCTTGTGCTCACGGCGGGCGAAGGCGACCCGACCGAGGAAGTAATAGCCGTACGGTTGGAGAGGGGCGAGGGACACGGCGCGCTCGAATTGCTCGCGTGCGCGATCAAGGTTTTCCTGTGCCAAAAGGCCTTTGCCTACCTCGACAAAACGCAACGCCACCAGTTCCTGTGGAGAGAGCTTCGCATTTGCCGGCAAGACAGGCGCAGCAGGAGCCGTCACGGCTGGCTCTTTTGCTACAGGAGGAACAGGAACCGTCCCACCAGCTTTTTTCACCGCGGCAGGTACAGGAGGTGGTGGTAACAATGGTGAAGCTTCTTCCGGAGTCAGCACTGGTACATGTGATTCCGCGGGTGGGAGATCTTCCTCGCTCACATGCCCGCCCGCCGTGGAGGACGAACCAACCAGTTGCGCAGACGCCAAGGTGCAGTCAACCGCGACGTGGAGAGCACTGATTGTGCCCCCCATGAGCAACATGAGCAGCCAAACCCGACAGTTGTTCATGTCTTTGCTCTTCAAAAAATTCGCCACCAAGGTCGCGCCTCGCCTGGAGATTGCGGACTCGGCGGAGGGGGAGGGGCGGAATGCGCCGCGGGCAGCGGTGAGGCAGAGACAGGAACCCCCTCAACTGGAGCAATTTCAGGAAGGCCACGAGATGAAGAGCCGGGAGTTGCCTCGACCGGCACCACTTCGGCCGTCTGGCGCGAGCAGGATTCGTTTGGTTCCTCTCCACTGTAGAATGCCTCTTCGATGACGGCCGACGCGTACGGTGTCGCACGACACCCAGTCCGCCGATCAATCGGCACCAGTGTCACTCCTGGTGGTGGAGTGAACCCGGAGACCAGATGTCCGGCCGTGGCCCGTTTCATAAATTCCGTCCAGATCGGCAGCGCGGCTTGACCACCTGAGAGCCCAAGCGATTCGCGGATGTCAAACCCGACCCACACGACGGCCAGCAAGTCCGGAGTGTAGCCGACAAACCAGGCATCACCGAAGTCGTTTGTCGTGCCGGTTTTACCCGCAGCCGGACGCTCGAATCCCCTTTGCCGTGCGCCGTGACCGGTCCCGCGCTCAAGCACTCCCTCCAGCAGATGCGTCAACATATAGGCGTCTTCTGGTGGAATGACTTGTTCGACCTGCACCGCACGTCGTTCGAGTGTTTCTCCCTCTCGGTTGATGATCCGCTTGACCACAAGCGGTGTTACCCGCTGTCCCTGGTTGGCCACAGTGCTGAATGCCACGGCAACCTCAAGGGGCGTTACCTCGGCGGCTCCCAAAACGAGGGAAGGATACGGTGGCAAAGGGCTGACGAATCCCAGGCTGCGGGCGGTCTCCTGGATGGGGCCAATCCCCACCTGTTGAGCGACTCGCGCGGTCGCCGCATTGAGTGACATCTCTAAAGCGCGACGGAGGGTGACGGTTCCCAAATACTCATCCTTGTAATTTCCCGGGCTCCACTCTTTGTCCTCATAGAACCAGGTGAATGGTGCGTCTTCAATCAGAGAAGTCGGGAGAAAGCGTCCTTCTCGGGACTCACGTTCCTGTGCCAAGGCCGTGAGGTACACGATCGGCTTGAAGACCGATCCAGGCTGACGGTGCGCTTGCGTGACGCGATTGAACTGCGAAGCCTGGTAGTCACGTCCGCCGACCATAGCGCGAATTTCGCCGGTCTGCGGCTGCATCGCGATCAGACACGCCTGCAACCGCTCGTCAGGTTTAGCGCGCCGCAGGTGGGGATGTTTGGCTTCTAACTCCTCCAGGCCGTCGCGCACCACGTCCTGGGCAATGTGCTGAAACTGCATATCCAGCGAGGTAAAGATGTGGAGCCCTCCCGTGGTCAGCACTTCGCCTGGATAGTTTTCTTCCAGTTCTTTTCTCACCAGATCAGCAAAATACGGCGCGGCATTGCTATCGGCAGGAAGATTACGTGCAGAGATCGGTTCCCGCCGAGCGCTTTGATATTCTTCATCAGTGATGTCGCCAAGTTCGAGCATTCGCTGGAGGACATAGTCACGACGCTGCCGCGCCTGCTCAGGATGGCGAGTTGGCGCATAGAGATTCGGCGCCTTTACCATCCCCGCTAACACCGCCATTTCACCCAGGGTCAGGTCACGCGGTTCTTTGCCGAAATAGAAGCGCGCCGCCTCCCACATGCCAAAGATACTCTTCGCACCGCGCTGCCCCAGATAGATTTCGTTGAGATAATTCTCCAGGATTTCCAATTTCGAATAGTGATGCTCGACGATAGAGGCGATACAAATCTCGACCAGCTTGCGACGCACGGTCCTTTCCTGCGACAAAAAAAAGTTTTTGACTAACTGCTGAGTCAGCGTACTTCCCCCCTGGGCCGCTCGTCCGGCAAGCAGGTTCGCCCACGCCGCACCGACGATGCGCCACAGGTCAATGCCTTCGTGTTCAAAGAACCGTTGATCTTCAGCGGCCAGGAGCGCCTTCACCAGGAGAGAAGGAACGTCATAAAGCTTGACTACCCGTCGTTCTTCCAACACCTGGTCATAGAGTCCAGTAATAGTCTCGGGTTCAAGATCCACAGACAACAATTCCGTTCCTTCGTCCAGATCAGTCAGACGCTCAATGCGTCCGCCGCGGAGGGAGAGACCGATCCGCTGAGCCCGTCTCTCGGGGTTGGCGTAGGGGAGATCATGCAGGAAGACGTCCACTTCTCCTTTTTGCGGATCGGCGTGATACTCACCCCTCGTCTGGACGGTTCCGGCAACCGGGCGATAATCGAGATGAGCAAGCCGGTCGAACAGGCCTATTTCACCAATGTCGATGCCAGGATAGAGTAACGTTGCCTCAGCATAGAGTTTCGACGGCACCTCCCATTGATGTCCCGAGAAGCGAGCCACGACCTCGCGTTCGAGTTCGCTGTAGAACCGCCACCCTAGCACCCCCACGAGTATCAAGAGGACAGGGAAGCTAACAAACAAAATTCCCCAAAATACGCGGCGCATCGCTTTTACATCTCTCTCAGGTTTTCTCAGGAATGTTTCCCAGTCGGGCGATCGCTCCGGCCTGTCTCAAGCAGTGAAGGCCAGAACAGACCCACTCATGGAGTAGTCGCAGGTTCGCTCCTACCCTGCGGCCTTGAGAGTGAGGAAGAAGGTGTTCGCTCCTCGCCGGATGAGCAACAGCACGTTCCTCCCCTTTCCCGTCTTGTGCAGAGCGGCACGATAGGAGGGCACATCATGCACTTCTTGCCGATTCACTTCGAGGATCAAGTCTCTCGGTTGCACCCCAGCTTCCTCAGCGACACTGCCTTGCTCAACCTGAGAAGCCATGACTCCGGCCAGGTCCTTATTGAGACCGAGGTCATCGCGCAACAGAGGAGAAAGCTCTTGAACGGCCAACCCTAACGGTTCAGGTTCCTGCGTGGCAGCGAGCGTTGGCTGCTCTTCACGCAACTCGGCGATACGCATTTTGACGATCTGACGTTCCTTACTTCCTTGGATAATTTCGACGGTCACCGTTTCGCCTATGGGGATCCGCGCTACTAATAAAGGCAGTTCGCGCGAATCGCCCAACTCACGGCCGTTAAACGCAACGATCACATCTCCAGCCTTGAGACCGGCCTCCTGGGCTGGGCCGTCGTGGACTACTTCAGCGACTCGTGCCCCCTTCGCTTCGGAAAGTCCCAGCGATGCGGCGATCTCTGGAGTGACTTTTTGAATCATGACCCCAATCCAGCCACGCGTAATTTTTCCTTTGGCTTTCAACTGAGGCACGAGTTCTTTGGCCACGTTGATGGGGACGGCAAATCCAATCCCGACATTGCCACCCGTGCGGCTGTAGATCGCCGTGTTTATTCCCACTGCTTCACCTCGCAGGTTAATCAGCGGGCCACCGGAGTTGCCGGGGTTAATCGAAGCATCGGTCTGGATAAATTGATCGTACGAACCGTGGCCAATATTCCTCCCCTTGGCACTGACGATCCCAGCAGTAACCGTGTGGTCTAGCCCAAACGGATTGCCAATGGCCAAGACCCACTCGCCGACACGCAAGTTATCAGAGTCACCGAGTGCGATAATAGTCAAGGATTCTGGTCCCTCAATCTTTATCAGCGCCAGGTCAGTCTTAGGATCAGCACCGACCAAGATGCCTCGGTATTCTTTATCGTTGGTCAGCGTGACCCAAATTTCCTCGGCATTCTCAATGACATGGTTATTCGTGAGAATATAGCCTTGCTGGTCAAGAATAACCCCCGAGCCTAGACTTTTTTGCTGAAAACTATGCGGTGGAAAAGGGCTGAAGAACCGCTCGAAGGGTTCCCAAAAATCGTGGAACGGATCATCTTGGCGACCATTCGGATCACGAAACGGTCGTGACCCGCTTGTCGGATTTGACGAGGGCGAAGAGAGAATGGAAATGTTGACGACTGCGGCACTCAAATGCTCAGCAAGGTCAATGAAATCAGGCAGAGTACGCGGGATTGTTGTCCCCGCTGACAATGTAGTGGCGGGTTCATTTTTTCTTCCTCTCCAGTCGCTTTCTTGAGCCAGCAGTAGGGGATTCTGCAACAGAAGTGTCACGCCCGCGAAAAGACTGGCGACGGCAAGAGTCCGCACATCTCTCGTCCATAGGGCAGAAGTGACGCTCATGTTTCAGTCTCTTCTCTAAGAGAGGGAGGAGTCGCGGCCCTTTTTCGCCAGTTCAACGTACCGTATCCGTAGATCAAAGAGCGCATTCTCCAGCATCATCTCTTCGCCAGCGTCAAGGTTCCCCGCGGTTTTCTCCTTCAGCATCGCCAACACATCGATCATTTGCTGAGCCGCAGCCAGATCTATCTGCGGCGGTTGACCAGGAGCGGAAGGAATCTCGCCCATGTATATCAGCGCTTGAGTGCTCAGCCCTAAGATAAAACTGGAAAAAGAAATCTCCGGACGTGGCGGAGGCGGGGCCGAATGCTGTGCGTCCACCTGAGGAGAAGAAGACGATCTTGGCTCTTCTGGCGGAGAGTGCTCCGCAGCTTGATTAGACGATTCGTCAGAACGGAGATCAGCAGTGACCGAGGCGAACCGTCGGCGATCCTCTACCCGAAAACTTCGACTACTCTCTTTCTCTTCCGCTGCCATAAGACAAAACCTCCGAAAAACGAAAACCTAGATCAGCGATCCGAGTTCTTTGTCTCTAACAATATATTTCCTCCAATGGTTCTTTAACAAGGCAGGAAGCACTTCACAATCGCGTCAGGGCCGTCAGTACCTCTTCGTAAGGAATTTCCGCCAAAGAGATACCTGAGACATGAGGTAGAGCCGCTCGATACTGTCCATTGTGAATCACCGACAGCGCTCCCCCCAGGGGTCTCCATTGGCGTGGGTCAGTGGGACCGAATAAAACTATTCCCCGCGCACCGACTGCTCCCGCCAGATGGCTAACACCCGAGTCATTGCCCAAATACAGATCCGCACGGCTCAGCAGCGCCGCCACTTGCAAAATGGACAGCTGACTCTCAACTTCTCCTCCAACCTGCCGCCATTGTTCCGACTCCTCTTCTGCCGGGCCCAGGAGAATCAGCACCTTACCCTTCCTCTGCCGCCACCAGCGACAGACCTGCGCGAATCCTTCCGATACCCAACGCTTCTTTCGTCCTCCGCTGCCAGGATGGACTATCAGCACCCTAGACGAAGGCTGCCAGTCATGTAAGCGCCAGTACAAGTCTAGCCACTGTCTTTCCTCTTCTCCGAGGAGAAGAGAGGGGCCTCGCAGTTCCGCAACACCTACACAACGCAGGTAATAGGCACTCGCATGGCAATCTTCTTGAGCAGTAAAAAAGGCGAAGGACTGGACGCGCCCGGGAGCTATTGCCTCGAGGTTGGCTCTCACCTCAGGATGGATGTGGCCGAACCACGAAAAGATCTCAGAGACAGAAAAAGAGAGGAGCGAGGCTTCTTCACCCTTCTCTCCGGGTTGAGAGAAAAGCCGAGCAAAGATCCCACGGTCAACAGACAACGCACGATTGACGAAAGGGAACCACTGTATCATTGCGAGTAGCTCTCCCCGAGCCACGATTTCAACCATACCACTGACCGTCGAGTTAGCAATTTCCTCAAGCGCCGGCAGAAAGCAAAGAAAATCTCCTAGGCTTCCCGGGAACAGGACTAGCGGGCATGGTTGCCCATTTCGATTGACTTTCCCGTCTTGCATGGATAGCATGAGCCCCTGTTTTTCAACCCTGTATTAATGATCCACAATTGCTTATGCCAGTCCCGTGTCAAGTTGCTCATTCGCCCCTCGCACTCATTGGTGCTACACCGATGGTGCAACTCCATAAGCTTCCTGACTCCTCTCAGGATGCTGCCGTGTGGGCCAAACTGGAATCACTTAATCCAGGTGGCAGCGTGAAGGACCGAATCTGCCTCAATATGATCACCGCAGCAGAGCAGACTGGCCGGCTCCACCCTGGGGATACGATCGTCGAGCCAACGAGTGGAAACACAGGGATAGGCCTAGCATTAGTTGCAGCCGTCAAAGGGTATCACTTGATCCTGACGATGCCAGATACGATGAGCGAGGAGCGCCGCAGTCTTCTTGCAGCCTATGGCGCCACTCTCGTGCTAACGCCGGACACGAAAGGGATGCATGCGGCAATCGAGAAGGCCGAGGAGATTCTTGCCGATCACCCTGAATATTTCATGCCACAACAGTTTAGCAATCCAGCCAACCCTGCCGCACACCGGCTCACCACGGCAGAGGAAATCCTCCAACAGATGCCACACGTAGATGCCTTTGTCGCTGGAGTAGGAACCGGAGGAACCATTACTGGAGTCGGAGAAGTCCTGAGAGAGCGCTATCCGGCCCTCAAAATTTTTGCTGTCGAGCCAGCCTCCTCCCCGGTCCTCTCAGAGGGAGAGGCTGGCT
>JBGPOI010000108.1:0-11823 GCA_041487975.1 Binatia bacterium
ACCTGAGGAAGAGCCGAACGGTTGACAACCAACAGATAATCGTCAAAAACGAAACCGTTGCTCAGTGCGTTGTAATAGACACCGCCGATCGCCACGGCAAGGAAAAAACACACTGCCAGTTTCTTCATCCTGTCTCCATAAGAAGCCGCGCCTGGCGATCATCCCGCGGGCTCACCAAACAAAAGCGCAGGGTGGGCATTGTTCACCCTGCAAATTACCTGGTAGCCAACAGTGTCACTGAATTTAGCAAGGAGGGAGGGGGGTCATCGCCCGCCTTCGTGATGAGTTGCCGTTTCAGGCGTAGGCGCAGAGGTAGCGGGGATCTGAGTGCTGCTCTTCCGTCGCTCCACCCGTTCAAGCATCCCTTTCAGATTACTGATATGGCTTTCGAACTCTTCGGTGATGGAACGCGCCTCATCACGGTCGCGAATGACATACGGAGTAATGAGGATAAGCAGCTCGGTGCGATCGACTGTTTCGCTCTCGACTCGGAACAGCCGGCCCAACACCGGAAGGTCCATCAGGAAGGGAACCCCACTACGCGTACGGTTGAGCTGATCGTCAATAATACCACCTAAGAGTACGGACTCGCCATTTTGCACGACGACCGTGGTCTCGGCCTCGCGGGTGGTAAAAGTCGGCGAGTTGTCCACGGTGCCGGTAGCGGTCGCCGCGACAGCGCTCACCTCCTGGCGGATTTGCATGTTGACCAACCCAGCGGAGTTCACCTGCGGGAGGATGGTGAGAATCTTGCCGGTGTCGCGGTATTGAATGCTGTTGACGGTTGGAGCACCAGCGGTCAGCGTCGACACCGCCGAGCTCGTAAGGATAGGGACCTGCTGACCAACAAGGATATGGGCTTCACGGTTGTCGGCGGCGATCACATGCGGAGTCGACAGAATGTTGGTGCGCGACCGCTTGGCCAGGGCCGTAATCAGCGCGAAGAACTGATTACGGTCGGTAATGATCGTGGACAAACCATTCGCTGCTATGTGACCCGCCCGGTTCGCTGCCGTGGGAAGATTGGGGAAACTCCCAGGGGTTATTAGCCCAGAAGGTGCTGCTGGTGTAGTGCCCTTCGGCGGAGGCGGAACTATGCTACCAAGAATACTGCCGATCCCCTTATTGGCAATGGCCCACTCCACGCCGAATTGCAGGTCACCCGACAGATCGACCTCAGCGATCATCGCTTCGATCAGCACCTGGCGGGGGACGATGTCAAGTTTCTTCAGGACGTCTCGAATCATCTCGTAATCCCGAGCTGTGGCAAGAATAACGAGAGAGTTGGTGATCTCATCGGCGACGATGCGCACTTCTTCTCTGAAGATCGGCTTCTCTCCTTCTTTTGGCGCAATGGTGACGGCCTGCGTCCCTCCCCCACCAGTATTACTACCGATTCCACCGGTCCCACTGCGACCCCCACGACTGCTGCTGCCACTGCGACCACTGCTGCCACTGCTGCCACCACTCCCAAACCCGCTACTCCCTCCTCCTCCCGTTCCTCCTCGCGTCGAGCTGCTGCTACTACGTCCCACGCCCCCACCCAAGCCACTGTCTCCGCTGCCAGTTCCAGCAAAGCCACCGCCCGCCGCGCCAAAGCCACCGCTACTGTCGTTGCGGCCACCGCGCTGGCTGCTGCTCGTACCGCTTCTGCCGCCACCCTCACTCCCGTACAGATCTCCGAGCACCTGTGCCAAGTCCGCAGCCTTGGTGTTCTCAACCGCGTAGACGTGAACCGTCCGACCTCCCCCTTTCTCCGGCGGGACGTCGAGTATCTGCAACCACTTCTCTATCTGGGCAAATATCTCAGGGTTAAACCCGATCACCGCGATGGAGTTGAGCCGTTTAAGCGGGATGACGTATACGCCCCGTTCCTCGGCGGTCTTGGGAGTTATCCCATACGGCTCTAGTACTCCCTTCAGTTCTTCTCCCAGGTCTTCAACATTTGCATGCTCGACGTGGTACACTTGAGTGTGCAACTCACGGAACGTATCGGTGTCAAAGGCGCGGACCAGTTCCTTGAGCCGTTCCACACTGGAGGCGAGGTCGGTCAGAATCACCAGGTTCCCCCGCGGATAGGCCATCACATCTCCCCCAGGCGAAACGAACGGCTGGAGTACCTTGGCAATCTCCTCAGCCGACAGGTGTTCGACTTTCACCAGTTCGATGACAAACATGTCTTCTGCCGTTGCTCCCCGGCGCGCGGCCGCGTTCCCGGGCAGGGCGGTGCGGGTCTTGGCCTCGCCGACCGGGCCGATCTGATAGACGTCGCCAACCTTGACCGCGGCAATGCCATTGCTCCGCAAGATTTGATGGAAGATGGGAAACAGATCACGCCGAGCGATTTTGCCTGTGGTCCGAATCGTCACCTGCCCCTGGACGCGGGGATCGATGACATAATTGATCCCCAGCGCCGTTGCCAGGCTATGAATGACTTCCCGGATGTCTGCTCCCTCGAAATTGAGGACCACGGCTTCGTCAGTCTCGACCGCTGCCGGCGGGGCCGACGCTTCCTGCGCTCCACAGAGCAGGGCTTGAGCTAGCAGGATTATTGCCAGACTCGCAGCACCGATCCCCCTTAGTCTCACACTCCGTCCGCTCTTAATCATTCCTCATCCTCCTGGTCTCCTCCCCCGTCATTTCCTTCATCTGTCGACTGCTCACGTGTCGCTCTCTGTCGGATTCGCCGCAGGCGCTGTTGCAGACGCAGGATGTCTTGACGAATTCCCGCCTCGTTTGGCACCCCTGGCGGGACAGCGATCTGCTGCCCTGCCGCGTTCTGGGTAACCACGGTTGGTGGCTGTCCAGGCTTCCCAGCACCCGGCCGTTGGGCCACTGGCATTAAACGCGGGGCTTTGGTCGCAGCACCGCTGTCAAGAAGGACCAGCGGCAGCGTGACCTCATCTCCATCTTGCCCCACGGTAAGCGTCACGTGCACCGGCGCCACCTGAGTAAGCTGGTAGGCGCCAAGACTCTCCCCTTTCCGCACCCGCACGACCTTGCCTCCCTGGGAAGAGTCAGCGAAAAACGCTTCTTCTCGCTTGGGAGACAGAAAAACACCGACGAGCTTGAGATGCGAAGGAGGCGGAACCGTCTCTTTCACCGGCGCGATCTCCTCGATGGTGCGGCTCCGGCTGGGAGAAAACAGGTCTTTGTCGGCAATAGCACTAACTAACTGTTTGTGGAGTCCAGACCCAAGCCCGGGCGTAGACGGCAGTGGCGCTTCTCCTTCCGGGGTGTTGGAGGAGGCGGCCATCAAGTCCGGCAGGGGTCGGCGCCAAGTCGCCACGACCTGCCACAACAGGGCAATCACGCCAGCAAGCAGCAGGATGTGTAAAAATCGCCGGACCCGCATCACCCCTCCTGCGCCGCAACGGGGGTCTCCGCTCCTTGCATGACACCCCCTACTTCCAAAGTGATCGTCAAGGGATTCCGTGGCCCTTCTTTCGGTCGCACGCGTAGATTGTACGTACTCCGTACCTCCAAGGTCGTCACCGCCAAAAGCCAGTCACCGTATTCAACTCCGGACACGAAGTCCGCTACGGCCGACAGTTCTCCCCGCAGCGTCACCTGGACCGCGATCTTACGGAATTCACCCAGTGCCTCATCTCGCATGACTTGCGTGGTCACCACCTCAAGCCCGCGCTGGCTCGCCAAAGTTTGGATCCGCTCTTGCAAATGCGCCGTGGCCAGGGCTGGGGTCCCGCCCGGAATCAGTCTTTGTCGCATCTCTTGAAAGCGTTGACGCAAGACCTTCACCTGGGTAGCGATTTGCTCGCGGCGGCCGCGTTGGCGCTGCATTTTTGCCACACGCTGTACTTCCTGTTCGATCTCCTCCTCCAAGCGCGCCGTGTAGGCTAGATAGGGCTCAACAATGCCGTAGCGAACCGCCACCAGCAAGAGCGCCAGCATCGCCGCGCCGGCCAGGACGCGTTCGCGCGCCGCCAGGCGCTGCCAAAACTGCGTTAGCCGCATGTCTCCACCTGCGCGCCGAGAGTAAAGGTTTCACCGTTGGCGGTTTTGGTAAAGGGAGCCTTCGGCGCGACGTTCCGTAGACAGGGAGAACTCTCAAGCGTGGCCACCAAATCAGAGGCCGGCCGGGCAGCGACCCCGCTCAATTCAACATCTCCGTCTTTGTAGCGAAAGCTCGTCAGATAAACGTCTGTAGGGACGACATCAGAGAGATTGCTGAGCAAGGGAATGAGCCGGGCGCGCGCCGTGGCATCCAGGGACTGGAGACTTGCGCGCAGACGGGTTGCCTCTTCTTCTTGTGCTTGAATTTGTCGGACCTCAGGAGTGAGAGTCTCGACCTGCTGCGTCAACAGGTTGAGCAGACGACGTTCTTGCACGACCACGCTGACCGCCCAAACAATCCCCAACAGGAATACGAGACCGGCAAGGGCTAACGTCAAGGGAGAGAGCCGCTTTTCCCGTTGCGCCCGTTTATCCAGCGGGAGCAGGTTTACCTCGACCGCGGCTTCTCCCACTGCTTGCAGCGCCGCGCCCAAGGCGGGCAGCGCCTCCACCGGCAGGGATTCTCCTCCCACCGGCGAAAAGCGCGCAGTCACCAAGGCCCCGAGGTCGTGCTCGGCATCCACCGTGAGCGGCAGCGAACCGTTGGTGCTCCAGGCGAAGACGGCGGTCTCCGCCGCCGACGCTCCGGGCAGATTCCGCGCGACCCCTTGGGCGAGTGCTTCAGCGAATCGCGCTGGCTCGCGCATCTGGCTGAGCGAAAAGAGATGGCTGGCGACCAGCCGTTTTTTCTCGATGAAACCGACTTCCACCTGGCCGTCCTCTGGAGCCACGAACACGCAAGGCAGATCAGACGGCGGATGACAAAACGCCAGGGCGCTGGCCAGTGCCGCGCTGCTCAAGGTAACCATCTGTGGACGCACCTGCGCCTGGGTGAGGATCATTAAATGTTCGTCCACTTCACGGCGCGGGAGGCAAAAGATCACGACTCCTAATCGTCGTTCTTCCCCGCCAGCCTCATAGGCAAGGTAGTCGTAGTAGATATCTTCCCGGGGAAACGGCAAGAGGCGTTCTACTTCGTAGTCAATCACCTGGCTCAGCGACCCACGCGCGGTCTCCGGCACCATCAGGCGACTCACACACGCCACGCGACGGGAGAGGCAGAGCACGACACGGTCCGGAGTCACCTCGATATCCCGTAGGAATTGGTGCAGTGCCTGTTCGTAAGCTTCCGCTCGCTCGCGTCCCGACTCCGGCAGGGGAACGGTGCGAGCATGACGCAGGGACACGCGCAACGCCCGCTTGGTCAAATGCACCAGGCTCACTTCTCGTGAACCAACGGCAACGCCGAGCCCGTCGAGGTAATCGACTTTGGTGAGTCGGTGGACTATCGCGGTCAGATCCATCTGCCTCTCCGGACGGAGACTACCCTTCCCAACTCTTGATGTCAGTGCCGTCCCCACTGCCTCCGGCGACCCCATCCGCTCCGTAGGACTGGAGTTCGTAGGGCGCCTTCTCTCCGGGGCTGCGGTACATGTAGGCATTCCCCCAGGAGTCGCGCGGGATCTCTTTCTTAAGATACGGACCGTCCCAGCGATCCAGGCTACCGGGACGCTCACGCAAGGCCTCGAGCCCCTCCTGGGAAGTCGGATAGCGCCCAATATCCAAGCGGAACATATCCAGGGCGGCGCCCATGAGTTCGACCTGCGCACGAGCGGCCTGCCACTTGGATTTTTCTCCTTGGCGAATGTAGTTCGGGACCACGAGCGCAGCCAACAGTCCGAGGATGACCATCACCACCAGTAACTCAATCAATGTGAACCCAGCTTGCCGAGTTTTGTTCGCCATCTTTTTCATCCCTCCTCTATCGGTGAGACGTCCCTCCCCGAGCACGTTCCGCAGCTTAGAAGGAGATATCATTAATACTAAAGACCGCCGAGAGCATGGAAATGACTACAAACCCGACGAGTAAACCCATGACCAAGATGAGCACCGGTTCAAGTAGAGCAGTCAGTCTCTTAATCTGATTGTAGGTATCGCGTTCGTAATACTCCGCGACTCGCATGAGCATATCATCGAGACGGCCGGTCTCCTCACCGACGCTGACCATCTGCAACGCCAAGGTGGGGAACACGCCGCTACGTCCGAGTGGACCGGCAATGCCCTGCCCTTCACGGACTCCGACTCGCACCTCTCTCAATGCCCGACTGACCATTTGATTTTCCAGCACGTCTTGTACAACCTCGAGCGCCTGCAGCAGCGGCACCCCACTTTTGAGCAACGTTCCCAGGGTACGGGCAAACCGTCCAACCTCACGTTTAGTTAAAAGCTGCCCAATTATCCACAGCCGTAAACACCAGCGGTCCCAAGCAAAGCGACCTTGGGGAGTCGCCAGATACTGTCTCACTCCCACCCATCCCCCGATGCCTCCCAACACGAAGACCCACCAATACACACGCAGGCCGTGGCTGATGCCCAGGAGTATCCGGGTCGAGGTCGGCAATGCATGCCCCAAGTCGCCAAAGATCACGGCAAACTTGGGTAGCACGTAGGTCAACAAAATGATGATCGACAGCCCACCCACCACAGTCAGCAGGATCGGATAGGTCAGGGCCGACTTCACCTCGTCTTGTACTTGTTGCGCCCGCTCTAGATACTCGGCCAGACGCTGCAAAGTGGTGTCGAGGAATCCCCCTACTTCACCTGCCTTGACCATATTGACGTACAAAGGAGGGAAAATCTTCGGATAGTCAGCCAGAGCCTCAGCTAACGACTTCCCCTGCTGCACTGAACGGAGGATTTGTCCCACCGTCTTTTTGAGTTCTTCTTTCGTGGTTAGCCCAGTGAGCACGGAGAGCGCTCGGTCTAGAGGCAGGCCGGCCGCAATCAGCGTCGCGAGTTCCTGAGTCAAGATCAAAAGATCACGTTGCCGGATCGTCCCGCGCCCCGGAAAGGCGGGGAGCGAGAACCACCCCAGAGAAGACCCTGATTTTGCTTGTCCAGGCAGCGCGACACGCAACGGAAGATACCCCTGGTCATGTAAGCGAGCGACCACGACTTTTTCTTCGCCGGCTTCCATGACTCCCTCGATGATTTTTCCCTGCGGAGTCGTCGCTTGATAGTGGAACTGGGGCATTAGGTTATCCTACCTCAAGTATAATAACGAAGCATTCACTAATAGGTTCGCCCACCTCGGCCAGTTGTCATTTATGAACGCCTCATCCCTACGACCGGTAGCGCGGCAGCACCTGGGTGCCAAAGAGTTCTAATTGCCTTCTCAGTTCCGCCCGCGGCAACAAACCCTGGTCAAAGAGCCAGGCAAACCACTCAGGATTGGCAGTTTCCACCAACTCATCCATCCTTTGCACTACTTCACTTACTGTCCCCGCATAGAGATAACGAGCCCGTATCATTCGTTCTGTCGTCCATTCGTGCACGGGCAGGGAGCTCTCGTTGGAGGGGTATTCCATCTCATCCTCAGGAAAACGGAACGCCTCCCAGAAACCAAAGTGGCCCCAAAACCTTTTATACCCGACGCCAACTAGCCCTTGCTCAGCCAAACGCTTAGCTGCCCGGACGCTGTCAGCAAGATACACCTGACGCAGCACTCCGATACCTTCGCCCAAGGCGAGCCAACGTCCAGACCGTCCGGCCTCCTCGACATGGATCCTGGCCAAGTGACGTAATTGTTCAGGCCGGGACAAAAGGATCATCGGCGCGACCCTCTCGCGCGCGCACCAGCGAATCGTGGACTCGCTGACCGAGAAGGCCTGAAACAAGGGCGGATGCGGCTTTTGATACGGCTTGGGGACCACCGTCAGCTTCTGAATGCGACCCTGAGAGTCCACTTCTCCAGGGGCACCGTATTCACGGGTCCACGCATGCGGGGGCCAGGGTGTGCCGGTTTCATACGGATAGGGGTATTCGTAGAACTCCCCCTGAAAGCGAAAGGGTTCATTTGCCCACGCTAGCTTGAGAATTTGATAGACCTCCTCAAACGCTCGGCGGTTCGCATCATCGCGCGCGGAGTGATCGCTCAGGGTGGCCGAGATGTGGATTTTCTGCGCCATCTGGTCGAGCCAGCGTTGTTGGTACCCGCGCGCAAAGCCGACAAAGGACCGCCCTTGGGTAAGTTGATCAAGCCAGGCAGTGGTAATGGCCAAACGCAGGGGATCCCAACCTGGGAGGACATAGCCGATCGGTCCCACTTTGATGCGCTTGGTGTGTAAAGCTACGTAGAGGAGAAATTCCGGCGGTCCGCCTACCTCGAATCCCTCACTATGCAGATGATGCTCAGGAAAGGCGACGGCCTCGAACCCGAGATCTTCGGCCAAACGGACGAGTTCGATCACTTCCTCCAGCATGAGCTGCCAGCGGTCGGTATGGTTGGCAACCGGGCGCAGTTTTTTTCGTTCCGTCAACGTCGCCGGAATAGTCGGCAACAAAAACAACATGAACTTCATGAAAGCGTAATCCGTGAGTCAGGCCGCGACGTTTTGGATTATACACGACTTCCACCGCACATTCATGGTGGGGTCGCCAATTCTTCAATCACCGCGGCGCACAGGAGAGGAAACAGGATCTCATGATGTCCGGTGAGATGGAAGCCACGTCCGCCCTGTTGTGTGGGTCGGCTGACGATATTCATTGCCGGTCGGTAGTGGCGGACAAAATCGAGATCCACGGTAGTAAAGGCGTTGACCGTATGCCCGAGGTTGCGGGCCAGAGAGATCGCTTTGAGAAACACTTCGGGAATGATTACAGCCGAGCCCAAGTTGATGAACACCCCTCCCTCCAATTGGGCAATCACCGCCGTCAACAGATGAAAATCGCGCAGACTGCCTTCGCCAATCGCTGCACCATCAGCTTGGGGATGCATATGGATGATATCCGTGCCCACAGCCACATGTACACACGCCGGCACCTCGAGACGGGCGCAGGTCGCCAAGACACTTAAATGGGCGTGAGGCAAACCGGCGGCACGAATCTGTTCTCCTACTGCCCGACCGAGGCCCACTCCAGTTTGCGCGACACCGGCGCGGATAGCAGAATTGAGAAACTCACCCGTTTCTCGCGCCATGCCAAAGCTGCCGTCCCCCAAGGCCTCGGCAACATCCTCAGAGGTCTCGCCATGGTAGGCCAACTCAAAGTCATGAATAATGCCGGCGCCATTCATCGCCACCGCAGACAGAATTCCTCGCTCCAGCAGATCAATGATGAGCGGCGAGAGGCCAACTTTCAATGGGTGCGCCCCCATGCCGAGCACGATCGGCCGTTGCGCCCGGACCGCCGCCACAATTCTCTGAACGATCTCCCGCAAGTCGGCTGCTGCCAGGGTACGCGGCAAAAAGTCGAGAAAGTCACGCATTTTCCCCTCGGCTCGCCAGGGGACGCCCAATACACCAGCCGCAACCTTACTCTTGCGCTGCTTGAGTGGATACGTCACTATCCGCGTGGGATCAATTGGCGGAAATCTCACGACCCGCGGCTCTCCGCTCCGAAGAGCACCGCATCAACCATTTCACAGATGACATGTCCGATCAGGATATGGGTTTCCTGTATGCGCGGAGTCACGGCAGTCGCCGACACGCAGAGGAGGTGGTTCACCATGTTCACCATTTTACCACCACTGCCTCCGGTCAGACCGATCGTGCGGATACCCAGTTCTCGGCAGACCTCGAGCGCCCGCAACACGTTCGCCGAGTTCCCGCTGGTCGAAATAGCGATCGCTGCGTCTCCTTTTCGCCCCAAAGCACGGACCTGCTTAGCGAAGAGATCTTCGACTCCATAGTCATTGACGATGGATGTCAGAGCTGAAGTATCAGTCGTCAGCGCAATCGCCGGCAGTGGCCGGCGTTCGATCAGGTAGCGATTGACGAACTCTGCGGCAATATGCTGCGCGTCCGCCGCGCTCCCACCATTGCCGAACAGCAAGAGTTTACCGCCGGCTTGGAACGTGCGCACGACTTCCGCGATCGCGCTTTCCAGCGCCTCACTATATTCGTCGAGAAATCGTTGCTTGGCCGCAATGCTGTTCGCGAAAATGGCGGCAATAGATTTTTTCATCGGTGACCGACAGATCTTAGGGAGCTCCAGGAAACCCGTCAAGCCGCGCTTGACAGGGGAAACGTTTATAGATATTCAAACACCCACTAAAAGTTTACCCCGGTCTCAATGGCGGAGGGGCCACACCCGTTCCCATCCCGAACACGGCCGTTAAGCCCTCCAGCGCCGATGGTACTACAGCCTCGATGCTGTGGGAGAGTAGGACGAGGCCGGGGTATTTCTCTTTCTGGAGCCTAACCCTGAGGTTGGGCGAGGAGCGAAACCAAGGCGGGCGTAATTCAGTGGTAGAATGCCAGCTTCCCAAGCTGGACGTCGCCGGTTCGAGCCCGGTCGCCCGCTCCACTGCGTTCTCCAGGCATGGCTGATGGTACGCATGGTTAAGTGCCCGACTTGCCGCACGCCAGTCTCCTGGCAAGGGAACCCCTACCGACCTTTCTGCTCAGCGCGTTGTCGCACCAACGACTTGGGCGCCTGGGCGGACGAATCGTACCGCATTCCTGGAGAACAGACGAACCAGGAAGAGAGTCCTACCGAAGCGGAAGAACCTGCGGCCTCAGACCCACAGGCCTCTACGCCCCATGCCCATTCACCCAACCGCCCTGATTGACCCGCGCGCCGAGATCCATGCCGAGGCTGATATCGGCCCCTACGTCGTGATTGACGGCCCTGTACGGATCGGCCGCGGCACCCGCGTCTTGGCCCATGCCGTGCTCACCGGCAATAGTGACATCGGCGAAGACAACGAAATCCACATGGGCGCGGTCATTGGGCACGTCCCGCAAGACCTCAGCTACAAAGGCTGGCAGAGTTTCCTCAAGATCGGCCACCGCAACATCATCCGTGAGCACAGCCAAATCCACCGCGGCACCGCCGCAGGCAGCGCTACCGTTATCGGCAACGACAATTTCCTCATGCACCATTCCCATGTGGCGCATAATTGCCAGATCGGGAATCACACGATCATTGCCGGTGGGGCTTTGCTGGCCGGCTATGTACAAGTGGAAGATCGGGCTTTTGTCTCGGGCAACTGTGTGGTGCACCAGTTCGTCCGCATCGGGACTTTAGCCATCCTGCGCGGGCTCTCACGCACCAGCCGCGACGTACCGCCATTTTGCATCATGGACGGTACTCACACGGTGAGAGGGATCAACGTCGTGGGTTTGCAACGGGTAGGGTTTGATCGAGAACGTATCCACGCCCTGAGGCGGGCCTTCGTGCGGCTTTTTCGTCAGAGGATCAACCTCAAACGGGCGGTCGAAGAACTGCGGACCGAGCCCTGCTCTGCGGATGTTCTCTACCTGCTCGATTTCATCCAACAATCCAAACGCGGAGTCTGTTTCGGTCCAAGAAAAGGACAAACGGAAGAGGAGGAGTAGAACGGCGGCGACCAGACGCGAATCGGAGAGAGGAACGCCGCCGTGCAATTTTCACGCGCAGTTGGAACATTAGTGCCCGGGACTATTCACCCGAGGCGCTCCTGCTGCCTGCGCCATCGGGTTATTGTCCATGAGCGGCATCACCAGCGTTTTGAGAAAGGCTACCACCGCAAGCTGATCGGCATCGGAAAGGCTCTCATAGCTGGCCACCGACGCTGCCGCCTCGCCGCCGTGGGCAACGATCGCTTCGTAGATGGTGTCGAGGTCATTGCGATGACCCCAGGGACCGGAATTGCCCACATCCCACAACTTGGCGGTCAGGAACTGAAAGTACAGCGGCCGACCGACGAAGAGGGGGACAGGCGGCGGTCCTGTCGGGTCGGTCGACGCGATCCCGGGTATAAGCGGG
>JBGPOI010000109.1:0-11771 GCA_041487975.1 Binatia bacterium
CAGGAGGCATGCAATGAGCCAGCCCATGGTCTCTCTGTCCTTTCTGCCTCCCGCTTTCCCCCTCTTGTGTGGGAAGGCATATCAAGACGTGACTCACAGCGCAAAAACTCTCAGGCTGGTTACTGCCCTGCCACCTTCCTCTTCAGTGCTGCTAACTCGTTGTCCACTTCTTGTTCCACTTCCATTGCCAGAAAGTCTTTCTCTAACTGGGCAGCATCACTCTGCAATTCGGCTGCTGCCTCAACTCTGGCTTCCATCTCCGTCACTTTGTCTTCCATGCGGGCAAAGTTGGCTTGGGCATCGAGACCAGCCTGGAAGTTCGCCAGGGTCTTGTCCATGTGCTGCCGCGCCTCGGCTGCGCGGTGCCGTGCCACCAACGTGCTCCGTTTGCGCCGCGCTTCTTCCAGCTTGGCCTCCAAGGCGTGCAACTGGGTTTTCAGCCGCTCACTGGTATTCTTGGCTGCTTCCCAGGAGGGTTCGAGGGCCTTGATGATATTGTCGTGCTCTTTCTTGCGTATGAGGGCCGCCCGCGCCAGCTCTTCTTTGTCTACCTGGAGCGCTTCTTCCGCTTTCTTTTGCCATTCGCTGGACTGACGTCGGTGCTGCTCCAGATCCTTTTGCAACTGTTTCTCGCTGGCGATCGCCTCGATCACCCCTTCTTTAGCTTTGCTAATATTCTCTTCCATTTCCCGGATGATCTGTTTGATCATCCGTTCCGGATCTTCGACGCGATCGATCAAGTCGTTGAGGTTGGCGCTAATCACATCGCTAATGCGCTTGAAAATGCTTGGCATGGGTTCCTCCTTCTTTGTGACTGATGGTGCAGTCGTATTTTCTCTAACGTGAAACGTGAATAACTCAACGGTCTTCAACTTGAATTTTCCGCTTTCCGTTTTCCGCTTTCTATGATCGGCACATCGGCTTGCCTGATTACCCAACTTTCCGTACCTTCATTTCCATCATAGCCCTAGCGGTGAGTTTGGCCGCCCGCAGGTCCACCTTTCCTGTACCGAGCCGGGGGATGGTCTCGACCGCATAGTAGTGCTCTCGCTTGGGGATCCAGAGTTTGGGAAGGTTGGTCTGGGATAAGTGCTCCCAGAGGCTGTCTGCCGTTAGCTCTTTGTGAGCGTAGAGCACGATCAAGCGTTCGCCTCGTTGTTCATCTGAGACCGCGGTGACAACGCAGGGGATATCTCCGAGTATCTCATTGAGTGCTTCTTCTACTCGCACGTGCGGGACCATTTCGCCGCCGATTTTGCTGAAGCGAGAGAAGCGGTCGGTGATGCGGATGAACCCATCCTCGTCGATCGTGGCGATGTCTCCAGTAACGTACCACTCGTCACGCAGCACCTCCGTTGTTTGTTCTGGCTGCCCTAGATATCCGAGCATGCGGTTGGGACCTTTCACCAACAACAGCCCTTCTTGTCCATAGGGCAGTGGTTCCCCCGTCTCGCGATCCACGACTTTGGCCGCAACCCCTGGAAGAGGATGGCCCACCGTCCCCGGCTTATAACCGATCTGGCGTGGCTCTGCGTGCTCGACATCTGGGACGTTCACCGAAACAACCGGCGCCATCTCGGTGCAGCCATACCCTTCCAATAGGTCTATGCCGTACCTTTCCTTAAACGCCAGTGCGATGCTGGGGCGCAGCTTCTCGGCGCCGACGATGACATAGCGCAACGAAGAGAACTCCTCAGCCGAGCATTTGCGCAGATACGCGGCACAGAAGGTGGGGGTGCTGATCAAGATCGTCGCCTTGTGTTTGCCGACCATCTCACCGATGGTTTTGGCGTCGAGCGGATTGGGATGATATGCGGCGCTGAAACCGGCGATGAGCGGCAACCACAACGTGCCAGTAAACCCGAAGGAGTGGAAAAACGGCAGCACTCCCATGATGCAGTCTTTTTTCGTAATGGCGAAAACTTGCTGGATTGCTTCAACGTTGGAAAGGATATTGTGGTGCGAGAGCATCGCGCCCTTGGGCGTGCCCGTACTCCCGCTGGAGAAAATGACAGTGGCCAGTGACTCCGGTGTCTGTCGCTCTCGGTTGTACAGAGCTTGGAGTAGCCGGGCGGGCAAGAGAAAGGCCACGAGGAGTGTCGAGATTTTCTCGAATGAGGAGAACTGTGTCATCACGTCTTCGAGGAAGACCATCCCCTCCATCTCTTCGATCTGCGCTTTGGTCAGAAACATGCGGGAGGTGAGACTCGTGCGGATTTCACACTGCTGGAGAGCGGTAGTCATCGTCTCTCGCCCGGCTGTGAAATTGAGATTCACCGGCACCTTCCCGGCGAGGAGCACGGCGATATTCGCCAGCGCGCCAGCAACTGAGGCGGGGAGTACGAGTCCGACTGTGACATCGTGCGGACGATGTCTGCGCAGCCAGCGCGCCAGTAGCAGGCTGCCGACGAGCACCTTCCCATAGGTGAGCGTCCTGCCGGTGGAGTCGGCCATGCAGCGCGCAAACCAGCGCCGCTTGGCCATCCGCATAAATCGGAGATGCAACAGATCCCGCTTGGTCCGTCGATGCTCTGCCGCCGCACTGGCCAACTCCGCGATTAGATGCCGGACTTGTTCGGCGGTAGCAGTAGAAGGCAGCGGATTACCGAACGACACGGTGACCGGATAAGGAATCCGCTGCGGTCGTTTCCACAGGAAGCGACCGTCTTTGAAGCTAAAGATGCTGCCCCACAGCCGGTCCAGATGCAGGGGGATGATGGGGACGTCCAACCCATTGATAATGCGCTCGAACCCTCTTTTGAACGGCAGGAGGTTGCCTGTGCGGCTGATCGCCCCTTCGGCGAAGATGCAGACCACGTGACCTTGCCGCAGCTCCTCGCGTGCCCGCTCAAGAGATTCGAGCACCTCTTTGCGATTTCCTCCCGCGATCGGGATTGCTTTCATCAGACGCATGAACCAGTTGAGGGCTTTGTGTTCGTAAATCGGTCGATAGACCAGAAAGCGGATGAAGCGTTGGACGCAGCCGGCGACCAGCAGTCCATCGACGAGCGACATATGGTTGCAGACCAGTAGGGCAGGGCCACGGAAAGGAACGTGCTCCTGGCCGACGATACGGATGCGGTACAACGTGTGAGTCAGCAGCCAGAGCATAAAGCGGATCAGAAAGTCGGGCAGGGTGCGCAAGATGTACGCCGTTGCCAGTAACGTGAAGAATCCGAACAGCAGAATGATTCGGTCTGCTGGGATCTGGAACTGATCCCGCAGCAACCACAGCACGCCAGAGGCCAGGAGAATCCCCACCGTGTTGAGGAAATTATTGGTGGCGAGGAGCCGGCCCTTTTCCTCCTGTCCGCTTTTCTGCTGCAATGACGCATTCAGGGGAACGATGAACAACCCACCCGAGAATCCCAGGAGGGCGAGCGCCACGGCCACTTGGGGATACGAGGAAGCGGAGAAAGACAGCAGCAGTGAAAATGCCCCCATACCAATCGAGCCGAGGGGGACCAATCCCAATTCCACCTTAGCGCCGGAGAGGCGGCCGGCGGTCACACTGCCAGTCCCGATGCCAACAGCGAGGAAGGTGCTCAACAGCCCAACCCGTAAATCATCCAACCCCATGATCTCCTTGCCAAAGAGAATGATGTCCATTTGGAAAAGGGCGCCCAGGAACCAGAAGTAAGAGATTCCCACGACGGTCATCCACAGCGTCTTGTCGCTGTAGAGCCGCTTAAGGCCGCTGGTGATTTCGGCGAACGGATTGAGTTGCAGGGATTTGCTCGCGCCTGACGGCGGGACTTTCGGGATGCCGAGGCTAGCGAAGGTTCCGGCACAGGCAATCACAATCAGGATGAGTCCGATCAAACTGAGTTGGTCTTTCCAGGTAGCGAACAACACACTCCCAAGTGAAGTGCCGAGAATGATGGCCAGAAAGCTACTCATCTCCAAAAGACCATTTCCGAGGGAGAGATCTTTGTCTGAAAGTAATTCGGGCAGGATGCTGTATTTGGCGGGACTAAAGAACGTCGCTTGGAGGGCCAAGAGAAAGAGAACCGCAAGCATCAGCATGAACTGACCCGACAGCAAAGCGATGAACCCGAGACCCATCGCCACGATCTCTAAAGATTTGGTCACGATGAGCACGGTACGCTTGCTGTAGACATCGGCGACGTACCCGGCGTAGCCGGAAAAGAGCAAGAACGGCAGAACGAAAATGGCACCGATCAGAGAAAGGGCGCTCCCGCCACCGCCGGCGCTGCCAACCGCATTCACGGCAAACAGCGAGACGACGATCTTGTAGAAATTGTCGTTGAAGGCGCCAAGAAACTGGGTGGCGAAGAGTCCTGTGATTGAGGAGAGGGAATAGCGCGGAGGCTGCTGCCTCTCCAGACTCGGTGTGCTCACTTCCTCTTCTACTGCTTTGTTGGTGTGTTCCATGCTGCAATCTCCTGTCTGGTTCTGACTACGACTGCACAGCATCAAGCGCAAGTGGTATGCCAGAGAGTAGCTCTTTGCCTATTGTGTTGGCAAATCAAAGGCTTACGGCGTGTTGAGACCGGCACCGGAGAGCCAAGCGCGTCTTGTCGTTGGACATTTTTTGCTCAAGACTGTACATTCAATGTCTACCTTCCAAAGAGGACGATATGATGGCTCTTCTGACTACCAACGAGCGGGCTTTTCTCCGGGCCGTGTCTGCTCTGGGCTACTGCAACCCTTTTCTGCCTGAGCGTATCGAGTATGAGCGGGCGGCACTGGGGTCAGAGTTCAGCGAAGCGAAGGCGGTCTGGAGTTTACGGGTGGACGACCCCGACACCGCGCATATGAATAATACAAAGATTATCGAGCGCGTGACGGCGCTCGTGCAGAAATTGCGTGCGCGTCTCGCCAGCGGTGTCGTGACTGCGGAACAGGACCTGATTTTCTACGAGGACGGAGCGCTCTTCCTCCTGTACAACCGTTACCAAAACCACTTCTATGAGTGCATCGTCCGGGCATTGGAGCAGAAACGCGGGCGTGGGCAATGGGGATTCTATGCGGAGTTTCTGCGTGATTGGGAGCACTACCTGAACATTCCCGGCGTCACGCTGCCGACGAATCATGAAGCGCCGCATCTCTTCGCCTGCTTCTTTCAAGTGCGCCGTGCCTTCCACCACATCTTTCAGTCCATTATTGGCGGTTCGATGGCGGCGGCGCGGCTGCGCGCCGCGGTGTGGCAATCGATCTTCACGCACGACATGCGGCGGTATCAACGCACGCTCTACGACCGTATGGGCGATTTTACCACCCTCATTCGCGGGCCATCCGGGACAGGAAAGGAGTTGGTTGCCAGAGCCATCGGCTTATCCCGTTACGTGCCCTTCGACGCCAAGACCTCGACGTTTACGGAAGATTTCGCTGGCTCGTTTTACGCTATCAATCTCTCAGCCTTGCCCTCTACGCTCATCGAATCAGAACTGTTCGGTCATCGGCGCGGAGCGTTCACCGGGGCGCTGCAGGATCGCCGAGGCTGGCTTGAAGTGTGTCCACCGCGGGGGGCCGTCTTCCTTGACGAGATTGGTGACCTTGATGCGTCGATTCAGGTCAAGCTGTTGCGAGTGCTCCAGACCCGCACGTTCCAGGCGCTGGGCGATATCACAGACCGGCATTTCCGCGGCAAGCTCATCGCTGCGACCAATCGCGATCTCCCTGCGGCAATGCAGGCAGGGGGCTTTCGTGAGGATTTCTACTATCGCTTGTGCTCGGACTTGATCGTTACACCCTCCCTACACGAGCAACTGCAAGAGTCACCCGGAGTGTTGCTGGAGCTATTGCTCTTCATCGCGCGGCGCGTGGTCGGCGCCGAAGCCGAGGTACTGGCCGCAGAGGTTGAGACCTGGATTGTACAGCACCTGGGGCGTGATTACCCTTGGCTTGGCAATATCCGGGAGTTAGAACAGTGCGTGCGCAATGTGCTTATTCGCAAAGAGTACCATCCCCCACAATTGCCCGCGAATTCGCCTCACCAAGAATTCTCGCGAGCGTTGACGAATGGTGGGCTGACCGCAGATGAACTGTTGCGCCGGTACTGTACTCAAGTGTACGCGCAAACTGGAAGTTACGAGGAAACGGCGCGCCGTTTACAGCTCGATCGGCGCACGGTCAAGAGCAAGATCGACCCGGAACTCCTCGATCAGCTCCGCTAAGCGTTCGGCTCTCTAGGGCGGGCACTGCCCACCCTCGACGTTTGGTCTTGCGGATCACTGATCACTGATTGCTGACGGCTGACCGCTTTTCTTATTTGAACTGCGGCATGACATACTTGGCAAACAGCTCTAGCGACTTCAGCGCTTCTTTGTGGGGAAAGCCGCCGAAGTTTACCTCGAAGATCGGGTAGGTGAGACCAAAGTCGGCCTCGGCTCGCTTGAGCCGCTGCACGCAGCGTTCGGGGGTGCCAAAGATAATACAGTCCCCTTTATCCAGATCTTCGTAGGTCGCGGAGCCAAAAAGTTTAGACAGGCCGCCCTGATATTCTTTGTAGTCCGCTGACTGCCAGGTCGCCTTCTGATCCAGACTGCCAAAGAAGCGCCAGTACTGCACAAAGTGTTTTCTAGCCAGAGCGTGTGCTTCTTCGTCGGTATCCGCGACATAGAGGTGATAGACGCCGAGTACCTCGCGTGTCTGGGGATCGTGCCCAGCTTCTTTCAGGGCGGACCAGTACAAGTTCAGCTTGGCCTGCAGGTCTTCATGTCTGGGGTAGGCAAAGGGGACGAGCATGGGATGGAAGCCCTTTTGCCCGGCCCAGGTGAAGCTCTCCGGCGTAACGGCACAAGCGGCCCAGATGGGGGGATAAGGCTTTTGCACCGGCTTGGGCAGCGGAGTGACCTCACGAACTTTGTAATATTTGCCGTCGTACGAGACCGTGTCCTGCGTCCATGCCCGCAGGATCACTTCGAGAGACTCATGAAACCGTCCCTGGCTTTCCGCTTCGTCAATATCGAACAGTTCGTATTCCGCCTTCAGTACCCCGCGGCCCACGCCGAAATCGAGCCGGCCATCGCTCAGCACGTCGAGCATGGCGTACTCTTCGGCGGTGCGGATCGGATTGCCTAACGGCAGCAGGGTCACCCCTGTGCCCAGACGAATGCGTTTGGTCCGCTGAGCCACCGCGCTGGCAAACACCGGTGGGGAGGGAAAGGCGTAGCCGCCCACATAGTGCTCAGCGAAAAAGACTCCATCGAAGCCCAATTCCTCTTCGTATTGGATCTGCTCCATCATCTCGCCATAGTAGTGGCTGGCGGACTTGTAGCGATCGGGATAGTAGTCGGGAATGTACAGCAGGCCGAATTTCATACGTCTTGCTCCTTTTGTGAAAATCCGCATTCCGCGAGCCGCAATCGTCAATCAGATCAGTCCTCCGCCACTCATGTTAAGAATCTGCCCGGTGACATAGCCAGCTTGGTCCGAGGCGAAATAGGCGCACGCCTCGGCGATCTCTTCCGGCTTGCCGATGCGACCCACTGGGATTGTGCGCGTGTAGCGGGCGATTTCGTCTTCGGTCATATTGACCAGGATCGGCGTATCGACCAACCCCGGGGCAATGACATTGACGGTGACGCCAGACGAGGCGACCTCGCGAGCCAGGGCTTTGACGAAGCCGTGCGTGCCGGTCTTGGCGGCGGCGATATGGGTCATGTTGGGATAACCGGTCAGCCCGGAAATCGCGGTCACGCAGATAATCCGCCCCCACTTCTGCGCGAGCATTGAGCCGATCACTGCGCGCACGGAGTTGAACGTACCCTTGAGATCAACAGTCAACACCTCGTCCCACTCCTCGTCAGTCATGGCCAGAAATGACTGGTGGTGAAAAACCCCGGCATTACTGACCAGGATGTCGAGGTGACCGAACTCTTGGAGCGCCTTTTCAGCCATCGCGGTGACCTCGGCAAAACTCCCGACGTTGGCGCGGATTCCTAGAGCGCGACGTCCGAGTGCTTCCACTTCTCTGACCACGGCCGCAATCTTTTTCTCATCTCGCCCGTTGATCACCACGTCCGCCCCTTCGCCAGCGAACAGCAGGGCGGTCGCTCGGCCGATGCCTGAACTGGAGCCGGTGATCAACGCGGTTCTGCCATCAAGACGCATACTCCCTCCTTGTTGCGCTTCCCGGCACGGCAGCCGGGACGGTCTGGCGCAAGCATAGCGGAAACCGTAAAAGAAGACAAAGATAAGAAAAGCAGAAGGGGAAAAGGTAAAAGGGTGAAAAGGGGAAATGGAGAAAGAGGGAACTTTTCGCCTTGGGTGGGTAGTGGAACAGTCCATGTGGCAACCAATAGTTTTTCTCACCATAGCAACGGTTCTTGCTCTAGCCCGGCCCAGTAACGCCGCAGTCGATCATAGTCCGTGGAATGCACTGCTGGCGCGTTACGTGGATGACAATGGCCGGGTTGCTTATCGTGACCTCCAGACTCATGATCGTGCTGTCTTTGAGGGGTATTTGGCTATACTGGCGCAGGCGCAGGTCGCTGGCATGAGTGAGACCGAAGAGAAAGCCTTCTGGCTCAATGCCTACAATGCCGCGATCGTCAACGGTGTACTACAAGGGTACACCGCCGAGAACCTCCTTGCGCGGAAACGCCTCTTTAGCTGGTATACGTTGCCCGTAGCCGGTGAAGCACGTTCTCCGGATGAGATCGAGCACCAAATTCTGCGCAAAAAATTTCACGATCCACGCATGCACTTCGCTATTGTCTGCGCCTCAACCAGTTGCCCCAAGCTGCGGCGAGAAGCGTACGTCCCTGACCGGCTGGACCAACAACTAGACGAGGCGGCGCGCGCGTTCATCAATGATCCGGCGCGGAACCGGATCGACGCCCAACAAGTGACTCTGTCGCAGATCTTCCAATGGTTCGCCGAAGATTTTGTACGCGACGCGGGGTCGGTACCCGGGTTCGTGCGGCGCTTTGTCAGCGATGACAAAAAAGCTATCTTAAGTGTCAAGAGCGGCGATTTGCGCTATCTTGAGTACGACTGGACCCTCAATGCCCAGGAGGGGCAACGGGTTTCATAATGGTGGAGGAGGGACACGATGAGGAACTGGAGACTGGTTTTGGCAACGGCCCTGATTCTGGGATTGGTTACCTTACCCCTTACTGTGCGTGCCGACGATGAAGAACCTGGACAAGGTGACCATAAGGCGCACCACGCCGCGCCCGGCACCCATACGCAGGGAAGTATGAAGAAAGGAGTTAAGGCCAAGGGTGGAGCTAAAAAGACGGACACCGCGGCAGAGGAAGGAGCCGCAGCAGATCACCATGACGGCCACGACATGCACGAAGGCAGTCTTGGTGATCTAGAAGAAGGGTCGCACTGATTTTAAAACGTAATGCGTAGTCGAAAACTTCCCCCTTACGTTTTACACTCTCCGCCATGCCGTCAGTAAAGACGTTTCTCTCCGAGATCAGCACGGCCGACATCCAGCGCGAGAAGAACCGGGCGCGGGAGCTGCGCCGTTCCGAATGGTGGAAGCGCAAGCGTGCCGCTGGGATTTGTTTCTATTGCCAACAGCACTTCCTGCCTGCCGAACTGACGATGGACCATCTGGTCCCACTGGTCCGCGGCGGCAAATCGACCAAGGGGAACCTCGTTCCCGCTTGTCAGGAGTGCAACAGCAAAAAGAAGTACGCGCTGCCGTGGGAGTGGGAGAACGAGGGCTGATCTTCAGCCTCCTGACGTCATCCCCAGGCGGCGCATGAAAGCCTCCTGAGAGAGGTGCGAGATCAGCATGTAGTTGATGATGGTGTTGGGCTTCTGGATGGGCTACGCGACCTTTGCATAGACGTCCTTTCATCCTCGAATTGTTCTTGGTTGCAGGCGACAACAACGTCAGGATAGGTGTACTTGTTGATTTTGCTGACTTCACACGCATGTCACTAGGGTACACGCTACAGGGACGCTCCAGCAGTTGATTACCGAGCGTTCGGATAATATTTGCCGCGATAAGATTATGCCTCTGACTAGCACCCGCCATGGCAAACATCTCGCCGGCAAAATATTCGCTCTTGAATTCGACGTAAAACGTGTCGATACGCTCGGGACGCGCGGATTTAGAGACGCGAAGGATATCGTCTCGCGTAAGGGTGTACTCATCGCCTGCAATCTGGATCGTGATCTGCATTTTGATTGCACCCTGACATTAGTCTATCTCTACCTCAACATTCTCTCCCACAAGGAACACGGGATATGTCCACACCGGCTTACGAGCTGGGCCTTTGACAACTGTGCCGGTTTCCAGGTTGAAGCGCGAGCCGTGGGTGCGGCAGGTTACGACTAAGCCCTGGACCGGCCCGTCGGCAAGCCGCATGCGGTTGTGAGTGCAGATATTGTCGATGGCGAAGAAACGATCGCCAAGGTGAAAAATCGCTAGGCGTCTGCCGCCGGCGACGATAGGCACCCCTCGGCCTTCGGGGAAGTCGGCTAGAGTGCCTATGGGGATGCGGGTAGGCATAGGGAAGTGAAGAGTGAAGAGCTAAGAGTGAAGAATTGGAAACAAGGTAATTTTCCTCTTCAACTCATCACTGTTCATGCTGGTGGGAATCCATACAACCGCACGGCGTTGTCATGGACGATCTTGCGAGTGTCGGCTTCGGGAATCGAGGCAAAGTTCTGCGCCACCTGTTTGCGGGAGAACGGCCACACGCCTTCGGTGTGCGGATAGTCCGAGCCCCACATCAGGTTATCCACGCCCATCAATTCGCGGGTCAGGATGCCGGCCCGGTCGTCCTCGAACGTGGCGTAGAACTGGCGGTGAAAATAGGTGCTCGGCGGCTCGGGCAGGCGCGGCTCCATCCACCCTTTGTGATCGTGCCACCAGTGATCCATGAAGCCCAGGGCTGCGCCGATCCAGCCGATGCCACTTTCCACTAAAGCCCATTTGAGCTTGGGGAAACGCACCGGCGCGCCCCCCCAGATGAGGCGCTGGAGGGTGTCGTTCATCTCGAACTTGACGACGCCGATGATGATGCCGCCAGCACCGGGACCATGAGCGCGGCCGAACGGGTCGCGGCCACCAATGTGCATGCTCGCCACCACATTCATATCTTGCATCGCCGCCCACAACGGGTCCCAGTCAGGCAAGTTGTACGGCTGGTCATCGACCCAGGCTGGCAGCATGACACTGACCAAGCCGAGTTTGGCACAACGCTCGGTTTCGGCTATTGCCCACTCGACTGGTCCGCGGCACGGGATCATGCCCACACCTTTGAGGCGATCGGGATAGGGCTGGCAATACTCAGCTAGCCAGTCGTTGTAGGCGCGGCAACAGGCATAGAGATAGTCCGCATCGGGGGCGCGGACCAGGGTCAAGCCAACGCCCGGATAGATTATCTCTCCAGCAACGCCATCGATATCCTGATCCTTCAGCCGTTCATGCGGATCCCAGCAGCCGGGCCGGTTGTCCGCGTGGCGAAAGCCTTTGGCCTTGGGGATATCGAGTCCCTGCGCCTTTAAGTCGGCCATCGGTCCCTCGAAGGCCATAGGACGTGGTCGCAGCCCATCGATGACGATGTAGTCGCCGGTCTCGTCCAGGGCAGCGATACGTGGAGCTTTGTCCCGCCACTTTTTGTCCATGCGAGTAAGCCACAGGTCCGCTGGTTCGACGATGTGCGAGTCCGCCGAGAGCAGACGGGCGTTGTAGGATTCGGTCATGAAGCCTCCTCTTACTGAGCGCGGCATTGAAAGCTAAACCCATTAAAGGTCCAATCCCGCTTCGGCAAAAAAGGATTGGATGATCTCAGGTTTCCTCCGCAAGCGCCGCAGGGCAAGCGTGAGGGCAGACG